>JASHTR010000560.1 GCA_030040455.1 Terriglobia bacterium
CTCCCAACCGGCGCAGAAAACCTGATTTACCGCGCTTCAAAACTTTGGATAGAGAGACGCAAATGGCGCGGAGGCGTTCGCGTGCGCGTGGAAAAGCGCATTCCAGCGGGCAGTGGCCTCGGCGGGGGTAGCAGCGACGCAGCCACTACGCTGTTCGGGCTGGAGCACCTGGCAGGAAAGGCGCTCGACCCGCTTCACGGTTTCCAGCTTGCCGCCGCGCTGGGCTCCGACGTTCCCTTATTCCTGTTGGGTGGCAGAGTGCTTGGATGCGGGCGGGGGGAAGAGGTCTATCCTCTTGCCGATCTTCCGCGCCGGCACTGCCTGGTGACTCACCCTGGCTTTAGCATTTCCACTGCCGATGCTTACCGGGAAGCCAGCCGGAAGTTGACAAGCAGGCGCAGACACTCTAAAGTAAATGTTTTCGGTGTGTGGTCACAATTTCCCCTTGAGTCCTGGGGACCGGCCGAAAATGACTTCGAGAAGGTCGTTTTCGCAAAGTGGCCAGAACTGGCGCGCGTGAAAAACCAGTTCATCCGGGCCGGAGCCGAAACCGCATCGTTAACCGGCAGTGGTTCAGCCGTCTACGCAATTTTCGGTTCCGCAACAGAAGCGAATCGAGCGTCAAGCGTGGTGCCTCCGGGGTGGTTGGTGTTTAAAACTCGCACCCTCACCCGGCACGAGTACCGGAGCTCGATCATAATTCGCGCATAAAATCTCGTTTTCCATCAAGCCTTTGGACCTTGTCACTCTGAGCGAAGTGAAGAGTCCCTGCTTCGGTTTTACAGGATAATGCGGGGATTCTTCACTCCCTGCGCTCAGAATGGCATTCCCTTTGTGTTGCGGTAATCCCGCAGTGCGTATTATTTGCGACCGGGTCATACCGCTAGCTTGGGAGGTCGTCCAGTGGTAGGACACATGCCTTTGGAGCATGGAACCCTGGTTCGAATCCAGGCCTCCCAGCCAAATGCTGGGATTTCAGAATGGCTGAGGAGGTTTTAAGCCAACGAACATGGCCGAGCAAAACCGTAACGCGCTCAGGATCTTTTCAGGGAACGCTCATCCCAGCCTGGCTCGGGAGATTTGTAAAAAACTTGGCGTCCCGCTGGGCAGGGCAGATGTAGGTCGCTTTCCCGATGGTGAAGTCCGGCTCCAGATTCTGGAGAACGTGCGTGGCATGGACGTCTTTGTGATCCAGCCCACCTGCCGTCCAGTGAATGAAAACCTGGTAGAGCTCCTGGTGATGCTGGATGCCTTCCGCCGCGCCTCAGCAGATCGCATTACAGCGGTGATCCCGTTCTACGGATATGCCCGGCAGGACCGCAAAGACCGACCTCGAGTGCCCATCTCCTCCAAGCTGGTGGCCGATCTACTGACCTCTGCCGGAGCGAACCGCGTGCTGGCTCTGGACCTCCACGCCGGCCAGATTCAGGGCTATTTCAATATCCCCGTCGATCACCTCTACGGGACTCCGGTGACAGTGGACTATTTTCGAAAGCTGCGATTGAAGAACATAGCGGTGGTTTCACCCGATCCAGGCGGCGTTGAGCGCGCCCGCGCGTTCGCCAAGCGTCTGGATGCGCCGCTGGCCATTATTGACAAGCGCCGGGAAGATGCGCATACCGTTGAGGTGATGAATGTGATTGGGCGCGTCGAGGGCAAGACCTGCCTGATTGTTGACGACATCATTGATACGGGCGGAACGCTGGCGCACAGCGCCCAGGCCCTGCTCGATGCTGGCGCTCGAGCAGTTTATGCCTGCTGCACGCACGGCGTCTTTGCGGGAAACGCGGTCCAGAAGATTTGCGCTTCTCCACTCAAGGAGCTCGTCATCACGAACTCCATTCCACTCCTGCCCGCCGGGAAAGAGTGTCATAAAATCAAGGTGTTGAGCGTGGCGAAGTTGCTGGCGGAGGCCATCCGCTCGATCCACGAGGAGACTTCGGTCAGCAAATTATTTATTTGACAGTGGACGGTGTCGCTTTGCGACACTTGCAAAGGGTGAAACTGTTGGCGGAAGTGGATGACGCGAGGTTGTTCCTCTCCCCGGAGGGGAGAGGACGAAATGGTGGGCGTTTCCGGCTACGTTAGAACCGTGCCCTTCCGCTCTGCCCACCGAAATATATAAGGAGCCAGATTCTCATGTCCCAGGTTTTGAAAATTGAAGCTGAGCTTCGCGAAGAGCGCGGCAAAAACGCCGCCCGGCGGATTCGGCGCAGCGGGCGGGCTCCCGCCGTGATCTATGGCGGCGGAGAAGCTGCCATCAGCATTTCTTTCGATCCGCACCAGATTGAGCCTCTACTCCATTCCGAGTCGGGGCGCACGGTCATTCTCTCGATGGAGGTTTCCGGCAAGGAAGCCGGGCGCGTCATGCTGAGAGAATGGCTGACGGATCCGGTGCGAAGGCACTTGCTCCACGCCGATTTTGTCCGCATCACAAAAGATACGCGGCTGAAGGTAAAAGTGCCTGTTCACGTCGTGGGTGAGCCGAAAGGCGTCAAGATTCAGGGAGGTATCTTTGAATTTGTGCTCCGAGAGGTGGAAGTGGAGTGCCTTCCTGACGATATTCCGGAAAATATTACGGTGGATGTCACAGAACTCACCATCGGCCACAACATCCGAGTGGCACACCTGGATTTAGGACCGAACGTGAAGCTTCTGACGGACCCGGCTCGTGTGGTGGCTCATGTGGTCGCACTGAAGGCAGAGGAAGAGAAGCCTGCGGTCGAGGGAGTGGAGGCTGCCCCGGCGGAGCCCGAGTTGATCCGAAAGGGCAAAGCCGAAGCAGAACCGGGAGAGGAAACAGCAGAGAAAGAGAAGGGAAAGGAAACGAAGTCGTAGCTCATTCGGCCTTCAGGGGGGAGCGAATGATGGCGGAGCAGACGAGCGGATTAAAGTTGGTGGTGGGGCTTGGGAACCCGGGATACGAATACGTCCTGACGCCTCACAACCTTGGATTTATGGCGGTCGACCGTGTCGCCGAGACCTATGGGGCCGAAATTTCACGACCGCAGGGCCAGATTTTGACCGCCAGGATTTCGCTGAATGAAACTCCGGTGATGCTGGCTAAGCCGCAAACTTATATGAACTTGAGCGGGCCGGCCATTGGTCGCGCCCTCGAAAAAAACGGGATTCCGGCGGATGATCTGATTGTTTTGGTGGATGACGCGAACCTTCCCCTGGGAATGCTCCGCATCCGGGAGCGTGGGAGCGCTGGCGGGCACAACGGCTTGAAATCAATCATCGGCGTCATTCATTCCGACCGCTTTACTCGGGTCCGCATGGGCGTAAGACCGGACCATGCCGTTTCAGACCTTGCTGGATACGTGCTCGGCCGCTTTCGCAAGGCTGACCTCGAGACGGTAGGAGAAATGGTTTATCGCGCTGCCGAGGCGGTGGAAGTGATTCTGCGCGAGGGAACTCCAACAGCGATGAACCGATACAACCGGCGGGCAGCATCCTGAAAAAGTGTGAGGCTTCATGCATAAATACGAAGTAATGTTTATTATCCGACCCGACACGGCGGAGGAAGAAATGGACAAAGTGGTTTCTCAAATGGAGGGCCACGTCACTGCAGCCGGCGGGAAGATGGAGAAAGTTGAAAAGATCGGCCGTCGTCGGCTCGCCTATCGGGTTCATCGGCATCGCGAGGGTTTTTACGTGCGATTCGTCTTTGAAAGCGAGCCTCCTGCCGTCAACGAGCTGGAGCGCCGCATGAGAGTGGCTGACGCCGTAATCAAGTTCCTGACGGTCCGAGTGGACGAGGAGCAAAAACGGGCCGCGAAACAGGCGGAGCTGCGTGCAAAAAAGGAAGCGAAGCGGCCCAAGCCGGCCCCGGCCTCCGAGCCTGCCCCGCAGCCGTCCGCTGAGCCGAACCCGGCATGAAACGAAGGAGTTGCACCCAATGATGAACGCCAGAAGACCCAACAGGGTTGAAAGCCGCACTGCAAAGCCGGCGGCAACCAACGCGGCTCCGCAGAACCGCCGGCAATACTTTCGCCGCCGCAAGGTCTGCAAATTCTGCGATGAGAAAATCGATGTGATCGACTACAAGGAGGCAAGGCTGCTTGGACAGTTTATTTCCGAGCGTGGGAAGATCCTACCCCGCCGGCTCACGGGCACCTGTACGCCCCACCAGCGTCTTCTGACGGTGGCGATCAAGCGGGCGCGCAACATTGCGTTGCTTCCCTTTGCTTCCGCGCTGTAGAAAAACTTTCATTCATCAGCGCTCGGCCGTCCGCCGGAAAGCCGTAGCGCGCACGCGGAGTGCTGAAAGCTGATCGCTGAATGCTTTTTCATTTTGGAGTGAACGCATGGAAGTTATTCTGATCGAAAATGTAGATAACCTTGGAAGTCGGGGCGAGATCGTGAAGGTGGCGAACGGCTACGGCCGCAACCACCTGCTTCCCAAAAGACTTGCCGTTGCCGCCACGCCGCAAAATCGCAAGTGGGTGGAGCAGCAGCGACAAAGGTTTCTGAAGCAGGAGGCCAAGGAGCGGGGCGAGGCCGATGAGCTCGGGCAGCTTGTTGTCGGCCAGCGGCTTACCTTTAGCCGTAAGAGCGGGGAGCATGGGGCGCTGTTTGGCTCAGTTACGGCCATGGATATTGCCGAGCAGCTTGCCGCGCATGGTTTTCATATCGACCGGAGAAAAATTCACCTCTCGAGCCCGCTCAAGACGATTGGCGAGCACGAGGTTGCGGTGCGGCTTCACCGCGACGTGACGGTGGCATTGAAGGTGACCGTTGAGGCTGAGGCGGAAGCTTCCGCAGCGCCCCCTTCCCCAAAGAATCCGGAAAAAGAAACTCAGGCTCCGCTTGCAAATGACGGTGACGAGTGACGGGCGGAAGCCGCCAAATCGTCGGTAGTGATTGCTTGCTCGTCGTGCGCCACTCACCACTGACCTCTGCCTTTCTTCTTTGGCCGACGGCGTTGACCCATGTGTGCGACCTTGGCCGGTGAACGAGTCCCTCCGCATAACCTTGAAGCCGAGCGCGCGTTGCTCGGCTCCATCCTGCTGGATAATGCTGCTCTCAACGTCGCGCTGGAAAGCCTCAAGCCGGCCGATTTTTATTCTGAGGCTCACCGGCTAACCTTCCAGAAGATGATCGAGCTCTCAGAAAAAAGTCGACCTGCCGAGCTCGTGACGCTTTCCGAGGACTTGTCCAAAGAGGGTCTGCTTGAAAAGGCAGGGGGAGCGGCCTACCTGGCCTCGCTCACGGACGGAGTGCCGATTGGCTCGGCGGTGAGCGTGGAACAATATACGCGCATTGTGAAGGAGAAGGCGCTTCTCCGTGGTCTGATTAATGCGTCCCACAATATCATCGCCCGGTGCCTCGAAGCGACGGACGACCCGGAGGCACTGATCGACCTTGCCCAAAGCCAGATCTTTGAGATTGCCGAGAAGGACGTTCAGTCCGGGTTCTACCGGGTGCAGGATATCGTGAAATCCAGCTTCGGAACCCTGGATGTGCTTTTTGACCGTCGCCAGGGCGTTACCGGAATCGAAACCGGGTTTGAGGCTCTGGATAATATGACTTCCGGCTTGCAACCCGGCGAGCTGATTATTATTGCCGCCCGGCCATCTTTGGGTAAGACAGCGCTCGCGCTCAATATCGCTGCCCACGCCGCCACGCATCAGAAGAAGGCAGCAGCTATTTTCTCTCTCGAGATGAGCAAGGAATCGCTGCTTCTCCGTCTTCTCTGCTCGGAAGGGCGGATTGACAGTCATAAGCTGCGGACGGGCTTTGCCAGCCAGGAGGATTGGGCGAAAATGACGAAGGCGCTCAGCCGCCTCGCGGATGCCCCCGTCTTCATCGACGACACCCCCGCCTTAAGCGTGATGCAAATCCGCGCCAAGGCGCGACGGTTGAAGGCGGAACGGAGCCTCGACCTCGTAATTGTGGACTACCTCCAGCTCGTAACCGGACACGGCCGGTTTGAAAATCGCACTCAGGAGGTCAGCTATATTTCACGTGGTCTTAAAAGCGTGGCGAAGGAACTCGCCGTTCCGGTGGTTGCGCTCTCCCAACTGAGCCGAGCCCCCGAAGCCGGGAAGGGGCGCGACCCGCAGCTTTCCGACCTCCGCGACTCCGGCTCCATCGAGCAGGATGCCGACATGGTCATCTTCATTCATCGCGGGATACGTGAGGATGAGCCGGATGAGCAAGGCATCATCACCGATCTCAACATCGGAAAGCAAAGGAACGGTCCCACCGGCCCCTTCAAGCTCGTCTTCCTGAAGCCTTACACCTGCTTCGAGAATTATGCTTCCGCAGAAGATGGAATGTAAGCAGGCGCTCGCTAAAGCGGAATATTGCCGTGCTTTTTGGGAGGGAACGTTTCGCGCTTTGTATCGAGCATCCGCAGCGCGGCAATGAGCCTGGGGCGCGTTTCGCGGGGCAGAATCACCGCATCAACGTAGCCCCGCTCGGCGGCGATATACGGATTGGCAAATCGCCTGCGGAACTCTTCCACCTTGGTCTTCCGGAGGCTCCCCGCATCCGCCGCTTGCTCGAGATCGCGCCGGTAAACGATGTTGACCGCGCCATCGGGGCCCATCACCGCAATCTCCGCTGTCGGATAAGCAAAGTTCACATCGGTGCGCAGATGTTTCGATGCCATCACACAATAGGCGCCTCCGTAAGCCTTGCGGGCAATCACGGTTACTTTGGGGACGGTAGCTTCCGCGAACGCGAAAAGGAGCTTCGCGCCGTGCCGGATGATGCCGCCAAACTCCTGCTCAGTTCCCGGCAAAAAGCCCGGCACATCCACAAAGGTGACGAGGGGGATATTGAATGCGTCGCAGAACCGCACGAAGCGCGCGCCTTTGGCTGAAGCGCTGATATCCAGGCATCCGGCCAGCACTTCCGGCTGGTTGGCAACTATTCCAACGCTTCGCCCCCCAAGCCTAGCGAAGCCAACGACGAGGTTCTTCGCAAAGTGCTCCTGGACTTCAAGGAAGTAACCGTCATCAACCACGCGATCGATGACCTCTTTGATGTCGTAAGGCTGGTCCGATTCGGCGGGGACAAGCGTGTCCAGTAATTCATCCTGACGGTCTGCCGCATCCCCCGTTTCCGCGCGTGGGGGATCTTCATGATTGTTCTGCGGCATAAAAGAGAGTAGCTCGCGGATGAGCGCCAGGCAGTCTGCGTCATCCGAGGCTAAAAAATGAGCTACGCCGCTCACTCGATTGTGGGTGAGGGGGCCGCCCAGCTCCTCCTTCGTGACGTCCTGGTGCATCACCGTCCTGATGACGTCGGGACCAGTGACGAACATGGAGCTGGTTTTATCCGTCATCAGGATGAAGTCGGTAATCGCAGGCGAATAGACCGCCCCGCCTGCGCACGGGCCCAAAATGGCGGAAACCTGTGGAATGACGCCGGAGGCAAGCGTGTTGCGCAGAAAAATGTCCGCGTACCCGGCGAGAGAGGCCACGCCTTCCTGAATGCGTGCCCCGCCGGAATCGTTCAAGCCAACAACCGGCGCGCCCACCTTAAGCGCCAAATCCATCACCTTGCAGATTTTGGCGGCATTCGCCTCGCTCAGCGAGCCGCCCAGCACAGTGAAATCCTGCGCGAACACGTAAGTGAGGCGTCCGTTGATACGCCCATAGCCGCAAATCACGCCGTCGCCAGGAACGCGCTGCTCCGCCAGGCCAAAATCCTGGCAGCGATGCTCCACGAGCTTATCGATTTCTTCAAAGCTGCCCTCATCAAGAAGCAGCTCCAGGCGTTCGCGCGCCGAAAGCTTCCCTGCGGCTTTCTGCCGGGCCTGCCGTTCTTTGCCTCCTCCGCGACCGGCCTCTTCGTTGCGTCGGTGAAGTTCTTCAAGTTTTCTCTGGATGGTCATCATGGGGGAGGCAAGACGGTACCCACGCTGCTGGATTTTCCGCTGATCCCGTTCCATTCTTCACAGGCGATGATGGAATTGATAGGCCTGCGAGGATCATACTTGACGCTGGAATCGCCCCCCGTCAACGCTTCCAGGAGAGCCTCTCTTTGGGTGAAGGCGGAAACTTCCTGGGCTGCCTCGTAGGTCACGCCTGCAACCTCGTACCGGTAGACCACTACGCGCCCGGCAGCCGCACCCGATGCGTTCTCAAGGACGTCAACGATTTCAGCAGAAGCGATCCGCCCCAGCCGGCTGATCTCCTGCCGCCGGAGCCGTTCGATCTCTTCCGGGGTCTTTGCGCGCCACCGCCACGCCCACCGGCCAATTCGACAAGCAACGCGGAAAGTGGAAGCCATTAACGCCACAAACACCCCTCCCGCGGCAGCAACGACGGCTGCGCGCGCCAAGCCACCCCCGCTTTGACCTCGCTTCCTTCCCCTCCCCTTCAGAAAACGCTCTCGCCCCTCATTCAGGGCATGAAAGGAGAATACATCGATGGCCTTGCTCTTCCTTTTCGTCTCTACAGGCCGCGCCAACTCTGCTCATTATATATCATCCAGGGCAGCCTTCCTCAGGCGACAAGCCGCCGGGCGGAGCTTCTGAGCGCCAAACTTTTTGACGCGACGGGAAGACGGAGAAGTCAAAAGTTAAAGGACTTCTCCTTATAAACTTTCGACTCTCGACTTTGAACTTTCAACTTGTCTTGGTGTCTTTGCGAGAGGATGGTGGGTTGACCGGCGGGCGTACTTTCAAAGCAGAGTTTTGCTGAGAAAGCTGATGGTGCGCGCCCAGGCGTCTTTCGCCGCCTCCGGACGGTAGCCTGTCTTATTGTTGGGATTCTCAAAAGCGTGTCCCGCCCCGGCATAAACTTTCACGTTCACTGACTTGTGCGCGGCCTTCATCGCGCTTTCAAAAGCGTGAACGGCCTCAGGAGGTATTCCCCGGTCTTCAGCTCCAAAATTTCCCAGGACAGGCGCGTGAATCTTGTCGATGTCTTCCGCGCTTGCGGGCAGTGCGCCGTAGTTCACCACGCAGGCAGCAAGGCGCGGCTCTTCGACCGCAAGCTCAATGGAATAACCCCCGCCCATGCACCAGCCAATCGACCCAATTTTGTCTTTTTCCACGTCGGGCCGCGCCGAGAGATATTGGAACGCCGCCTCGAGATCATGCATACCGCGATCGTGGGGCAGTCCTCGGGCAAGCTCGTGGGCCACAGCGGGATCGGAAGTCGATTGTCCTCGGTAGAGGTCAACCGCCAAGGCAACGTAGCCGTGCCTCGCCAGGTTCTCCGCCTGCTCCTTCACCCAGCCGTTAAGTCCCCACCACTCGTGAATGACGATCAGCGCAGGATGGCGGCCTCCGGATTCCGGGAGCGCCAAAAAACCAGAAACCGTTTCTTGGCCGCTCTGGTATCGGACAGTCTCGGTCCTTACCTGCGCCGCCAACCCTATTGAGACACTCAATACAAAACAAAAACAGAATAGCATTTTTAATTTCATGTCCATCCTCAACGGCGAATCGAAAGCGGGTCTCGTTTGCAGGCCCGCCTTACATCAGGACATTTGGCAGTGACCAGCAGCGAAGGCGGTCCTGGCATCCTACTCTTCAGCATGATTGGGCAGGCTGTGGTGCGAGCACGGGCGCTGTCGCCAGGCCTATCGATATAATTTGCTTATAGCAAGCCGGTTAGCTCGCACGGCGAATCTCCTCGCGGCTGACACGCCGCAAAATCTTTTCAGTCGGCTCCTCGGCATTCTCCATGTAGCTTCATAATGCAGCGTTGATTAGGGTCTGATAATTTCCGTCCTCTGCTTTCTCGACCCGCTTTCGGAGGCCTCACAACCCGCCCTCGTA
>JASHTR010000048.1 GCA_030040455.1 Terriglobia bacterium
GTAATAACTGATCACCGCCAGCTTCCGCGCTAGGGCCACGATCGCCTTGCCCGTCCCATGGCGTTCCCGCTGACGTTCGTAAAAGTTGGCGAATCGGGGACTGCGGGCCGCCGTGTGCGCAGCCTGCACCAGAGCCCAGCGGAGCAGGCTCGATCCTCGCTTGGTAATCGGGCCGCCCAAGCGACGCTCCGCCGAGGCGTACAACGAGGGGACCAGGCCCGTGTAGCTGGCCAGGTGCTTGGCCGTGGGGAATCGACCGAGGTCTCCAATCTCGGCCACCAGCAGCAGGGCGATGAACGGCCCGATGCCGGGAATTTGTTCCAGGGCCAGCGCCACGGGGTTGGCTTTCACCCGCTTCCGGATCTCCCGGTCCAGTTCCCGGATCTGCTCGTCCAGCAAATCCAGCCGTGCCAGTTGGCCGTCCACTTCCCAGCGGTCCAGCTCCGGCAACACCACGTCGCTCAAGAAGGCCCGCCCTTGGGGACCGAACAGCGACTCGACGGGGGAGGGTACGCCGTTGCGATTCACGATTCCATGCACGGCGTTCTTGGCTCGTGTCGCGCAACGGACCGTCTGCGCTCGGTACCTCAACAGTTGCCGCTGCTGCCGAACCGGCCGCGGCGCGATCCAGGCCTCCGCCAGAAAGCCGGTCCGCAACAACTCGGCCAGGATGCGCGAATCCAGCTTGTCATGCTTGATGCGTGCACTGGCAATCGCCCGCGTCTTCCACGGATGCACCAGGTGCATCTCCAAGCCTAGCGGTTCGACCAGATCCAGAAAGTAGTACCAGTTGAACGTCGCTTCCACCGCCAAGGCCGCCGGCTTGCTGACCCTGCTGAAATAGCTGAGCAGGGTTTCCTGCTGCGTCCCGATGCGCTGCGATTCCAGAACCCGGCCCTCGCAGTTCATGACCGTGACCCAACAACTTCTCTTGTGTAAATCCACGCCAAGATATAACTTCATGGGGGGCTGCTCCTTTCGATTCAGATTGAGTCTTGGAATAACTCAATCCTACTCGAATTCAGCCGCCCCTTTCATGGCATCAGACCTGCTTTGTAGGTCTGCGGCTTTTGGTTCGAAAACCGGTGAAAAAGCCCCGGACCCCAACAACAGGTCCGCACTACTTGTTTTCCGAGCCGGGGGGTTCGGTTGTAGCACAGCATTCGCAGTCCAAACGCTGCGGATTTCCGTCTGTGGTATCCAAAGACAACAGGGTCAAAAGCAGACCCTGGGCTACAATAACGTCGTTCGCGCAACAAAAAAGGGCGGGGAATAATTCCCCGCCCCTGGGTATTACCTATCGCTTGCCGTCTTCCGGATCAGTACATTCCTCCGCCCATGCCGCCGGGACCTCCGGGAGCGCCCGCGTGAGCTTTCTCCTCTTTTTCAGGGATTTCACTCACCAGCGCTTCAGTGGTCAGCAGCAACGAGGAGATGGAAGCGGCATTCTGAAGCGCGGTGCGGACCACCTTGGTGGGATCAATCACGCCCGCATCCACCAGATCTGCGAAGGTTTCGGTTTGCGCGTTGAAGCCGTAGGTGTGGCTCGGGTTGCTCCTGACTTTTTCCACCACCACCGCGCCTTCATGCCCCGCGTTATGGGCAATCATGCGGAGCGGCTCCTCCAGCGCGCGCTTGACGATGTCGATACCGATCTGCTCGTCGCCTTCGGCCTTAAGCTTCTCAAGAGCCGGGATGGAGCGCGTCAGTGCCACGCCGCCGCCGGGAACAATGCCTTCCTCAACGGCAGCTTTGGTGGCGTGCATGGCGTCTTCAACGCGAGCTTTCTTTTCCTTCATCTCGGTTTCGGTTGCCGCACCCACTTTGATCTGGGCGACGCCGCCCACCAGTTTCGCCAGCCGCTCCTGGAGCTTCTCGCGATCGTAGTCGGACGTGGTCTCATCAATCTGGGTCCGAATCTGCTTGACGCGGCCTTCAATGTCGGAAGTCTTGCCCGCACCTTCCACAATCGTGGTGTTGTCCTTATCCACGGTGATCTTCTTGGCCTTTCCCAGGTCCTCCAGCTTCACGTTCTCCAGCTTGATGCCGAGGTCCTCGGAAATGGCCTTGCCGCCCGTCAGGATGGCAATGTCTTCGAGCATCGCTTTGCGGCGATCCCCGAAGCCCGGCGCCTTCACCGCGCAACACTGCAGGGTTCCACGCAGCTTGTTCACCACCAAGGTCGCCAGCGCTTCACCTTCCACTTCCTCCGCGATGATTAGGAGCGGCTTGCCGGACTTGGCGATCTGCTCGAGCAGCGGAAGCAGATCCTTCATGGAGCTGATCTTCTTCTCATGAATCAGCACCAGCGCGCTCTCCAGCACGCATTCCATGCGCTCCGGATCGGTGACAAAATAAGGCGAAAGATAACCCCGGTCGAACTGCATCCCTTCCACCACTTCCAGAGTGGTTTCCATGGTTTTCGCTTCCTCAACCGTAATGACCCCATCCTTGCCCACTTTCTTCATGGCTTCGGCGATGATCGAGCCGATGGTGTTGTCATTATTGGCGGAAACGGTTCCGACCTGGGCAATCATCGAGCTCTCTTTGACGTCCTTGGAGAATTTCTCGAGTTC
>JASHTR010000049.1 GCA_030040455.1 Terriglobia bacterium
TTCACCTGCTGCGCCGCCGGCACGCGGACGCGCGTCCGTTCAGCTCGCTCATGTTTTTCGAACGGCGCATCGAGGGCTCGATCCGGCACCGGCGCCTGCGCCATCTTTTGCTCCTATCGCTCCGGGTCGCGCTCCTCCTGCTGCTGGCGTTGGCCTTCGCCAATCCGTTCATCAACCGACCGGCCGCAAGCACCACAAGCGACAAGCTTCTGCTGCTGGTCATCGACAATTCATTCAGCATGCGAGCCGGCTCGCGGCTGGCGGATGCCCGCCGTGAGGCGCTTTCCGTGCTGGCCTCACGCCGACCATCCGAGCGGGCTCAGATCATGACCCTTGGCTCCCGACTTCACGCGTTGACGCCGCCCACTCAAGACGCGGCGGTATTGCGCGCCGCTGTCGAAAGTATCGGGCCAGGGGATTCCCGCGGCAGCTTTGGCGAGCTTGCTCGCGCGCTCCGGTTGATTGCCGAAAGCGCCCGAACGCCTATCGAGCTTCACTTATTCAGCGACATGCAGAAATCCGGCATGCCGGCAAACTTCATGGAAATGGCGCTCCCGGCCAATGTCTCACTTGTGCCTCATGCGGTGGTTAAAAACGCCGAGCCGAATTGGACGGTTGAGAGCGTCAACGCGCCCGGCGAGGTTTGGGACCCGAAGAAAGCGCCCGTCCGCGCTGTAATTGCCGGCTACCATACTCCGGCGGCCACCCGCACGGTTTCGCTGGTTGTAAACGGCAGGGTCATCGCTTCCCGGAAGGTGGAAGTCGCGGCCGATGGACGCGCCACGGTTGAGTTCCCATTTCTCGAGGTCCCGTATGGTTTCAGCCGCTGTGAAATAAAAATTGATTCAGCCGACTCATTGCCCGCTGACGATGTGGCCCGGTTCGGAGTCCAGCGTTCCGATCCGAAGCCGGTGCTGTTTGTCCACGAACCCAACGACTCCCGTTCGCCACTTTATTTCGGTGCGGCTCTGGAGGCGGCTGCGGAAGCCACCTTCAAACTTGAAGTCGTTACCGCCAGCAAGGCGGATGGCGTCAAACTGTTCCGTTATGCCTTGGTGGTTCTCTCCGACGTCCCAGCTCTGCCGGCATCGTTCGAGAGAAATCTATTGGGGTACGTTCGTCACGGCGGCGGCGTCCTGATAGCCGCCGGGACCGCCGTCGCCAGCGGTCCCCGGATTCCCGTCTTTGGCGAAAACATTCTGGGCTCCCGTTACTACTCCCGGAACGGAGCACGCTTCCTGACAGTGGGTGAAGCTGATCCCACACACCCGTCCCTAAGGAAGGCCCCGGGCTGGCCGGGAGTGAAGTTTTATTTTGTCGTGCGCGTGAACGCAGCGAATTCTCAGGTCATCGCAAGACTGACGGACCAGACGCCCCTGCTGCTGGAGAAACGTCTGGGCGAGGGGCGGGTCATCCTGCTGGCATCCGGCTTGGACAACCTTACCAACGATTTTCCACTGCATCCGGCATTCGTGCCTTTCGTCGAGCAGACCGCCCGCTATCTTTCCGGCTTAGAGAGCCAGAGCGGGGCGCAGGTGGTGGGCTCTCTTGTTGAGCTCAGAACTGCAAAAAGTCCAGGAACCAGTGTTGAAGTCATCGGCCCGAACGGGCAGAGAGCTCTTTCGTTGAACGAAGCCGCGTCCGCACAGACTTTTCGGTTGACGCGCGCCGGCTTCTACCAGATTCGCCGCGCGAACGGCCAGGCGGACTTGCTTGGCGTTAACCCGGACCGTCGCGAGTCCAACCTCGACATCATGCCGGAGGATGTGCTCTCTCTATGGCGCGGACGGAGCAGCGGGCGCGAACAGGCTTCCGGAAGCACACGGGCACATGGCCAGTCTCATCCCTTCGATCTGTGGTGGTACGTCATGTTGCTTGCGCTCGTGATCGCAGTTGCGGAATCCCTGCTTGCCAGTCAATACTTAGGAAAGCGCGCGTAACGGCGGGTTTACCCTCTGCCCGGTAGGATGGCAGCATAAAGCCACCGCTACGCGTCCGAAGCGTAGAGAGGAACCATGAGCAATCGGGACCAACTCTACTCCTACCTCAAGCAGGTCGAGAGGCGCCTGCGGCTTGGCGTGTTGTTGAAAGGCACCGCGATCCTGGCTTCGGCAACGCTTGCAGCAACCCTGGTGCTCGTCCTCGTCGCCAACGCATTTGCTTTCTCTCAAGAAAGCATTAGTGGCGGTCGAGTCGCTCTCTTCTTCGCGCTTGCCGCAGCCCTGGTTCTTGGCCTGGCGCTCCCCTTATATGGCCTCAACCGCCGTCGAGCGGCTGGGAAGGCCGAGGCGGTTTTCCCACAGTTTCAGCAGCGTCTCGTCACCTTTGTAGACCGTGATGCGGGTAGACGTGAACCCTTCATGGAGCTCCTGTCGGCGGACACGTTGGAGCTGGCCCGCGAGGCTGCGCCGGCGCGCTTCGCGCCCAAGGGTAAGCTGTTACTGTTGCTCGCCGCCGGCATTGCGAGTGTGTGCGTTCTTATCTGGACCATTGCGGCCGGGCCGGGCTATCTCGGTTACGGAGCTCGACGGCTATGGGCCGTTTCTTCCGCTCCGGCGTTCTACGGCATTCGAGTCCGCCCCGGCGACGTGGCCGTCCGCCGGAACGCCAGCCAAACGATCACCGCCCAACTCATTGGCTTCACGAGCGCCGATGCTCGCCTGGTTGCTCGCTACCATAGCGCGTCCAAGTGGGAAGAAGCGGCGATGCAGCCGGGAGCCTCGGGCTTCCAGTTTCTCTTCGCAGGCATCCCGGAGGACGTTGAATACTACGTTGAATCCGGCCGGGTGCAGTCCCGTCATTTCAACATCCGGGTGGTAGACCTACCCTCAATTAAGCAGATTCGAGTGACATACCACTATCCGGCATGGACGGGATTGCAGGATATCGTCCAAGAGCATGGCGGTGACCTTCGCGCAGTCGAAGGCACCGCAGCCAAACTTGCGGTCTTGACGGATCGGCCGCTCCGCAGTGGGGTGCTTGTGCTCGGTAGCGGCGAGAAGATTGCCCTCTCGGGGGGTGCGGGAAACCTTTATCAAGGCACCATTCGGATCGAGAAGGACGGCCGGTATCACGTGGCCGCCCTCGATCAAGGTGAGCTTGTGCGCCTCTCGGACAACTTCTTCATCGAAGCCCGCAAAGCAAACCCACCGGAGGTAAGCATTACGAGGCCGGGAGGGGATTACCAAGCCAGCCCTATCGAAGAGGTTACTGTCTCCGTGAAAGCCGCAGATGACTACGGTCTGAAAGACGTTAGCCTCGACTATTCGGTGAACGGCGGTCCGGGGCAAACCGTGAACATGCTGAAGCGAAAGGGAGCCAAAGAGGCTGAAGGCTCGACCATCCTTTATCTCGAAAACTTCAAGGTGGTTCCGGGTGACGTTGTGAGCATCAATGCCAAGGCGAAGGACGGCAACTCCGAATCCCGGAGCGACATCTTTTTTATCGAGGTCGAGCCTTTTGACCGGGAATACTCGCAGTCTCAGTTGTCCGGGGGTGGGGGAATGGGAGGCGAGCAGAATGAAATTTCCCAACGGGAGAAAGAAATCATCGCCGCCACTTGGAAGGAGCAGGGCAATCCGCAAGCCAGCCACGAGGAAGCGGTCGAGAGGGGCAAGTTCCTCTCCGGTGTCCAGGACAAACTGCGCAATCTGGCGCTTTCGCTGGCTGGCCAGGTCCAGAGGCGCGGGCTTTCCGATGAGAATGAGGACTTCAGTTCCTTTCAGCGGGATATGGCGGGGGCGGCGGGAGCAATGGCTCCGGCTTCCAAAAAACTAAGTGAGCAGAAGTGGAATGCGGCCATCTCCAACGAGGAAAAGGCGCTCCAGCAGTTGCTGCGCGCCGAAGCGACGTTTCGCCGGATTGAGGTGGCGTTTGGCGGCCAGGGTGGAGGCGGGGCCGGTGCTGGCCGCGACCTGACGAATCTTTATAACCTTGAGCTGAACACCGAAAAGAACCAGTACGAGACCGCGCAGACGGCGGCCTCGGCAAGGGAGCAGGCTCAGGAGATTGACAAAGCGTTCCAGAAGCTTGATGAGCTGGCACGCCGCGAGCAGGCCCTGGCCAGACAGCCGCGCAATAACCAAACCTTCCAGCAGCGCTGGCAGGAGGAGATGCTGCGCCGTGAGGCCGAGCAGTTGCAGAAGCAACTGGAGCAGTTGGCGCAGAGCAATGGTGGGAGCCAGCAAGGGAGTTCCGCATCGAGCAGCCAAGGGAACAGCGCCGGATCGCAGGGCACGGGGAGCGAACGCATCCAGCACGCCCTCGATGAGCTCCGCCAAGCCAACGAGGACTTGCGTCGCGCCGGGTCTCAGGGACAAAGCGCGGCCGATGCCAGCCGCGCCGCCGACCGGCTGGAGGAGGCGAGTCGGCTGCTGGGAGGCCTCCAACGCCAGCAAGCATCCGGGCAACTCGATTCGTTAGCTCGCGAGGCCGCCCGCCTGAAGGGCGTGGAGCGCGATCAAGCGGCCCGCATCCACCAGATGTTCGGAAAGGGTCAACCCAATTCCCCGGGCGAGGCCTGGTCCGATGCCCTGGATGAGGAGCAATCCAAGCTTGCTGACGAGCGCCAGCTATTGGCCACGGACTTATCGCGCCTGGAGAATGCAACCCAGGAAGCCGCGCAGGAGTTAGAGTCCGGCCAGCATGACGCGGCTACCAAGCTGCACAAGGCGCTTGCGGGAACCGATCAGGCGGATCTCGGGTCCCGCCTCAGGCGCAGCGCGGAATCGATTCGCATGGGCATCGATCCCGACTCCAAAACCCTGGAGCCCGCCATCGCCGCAGGCATCGAGCGGCTTAGCGAAGGCATCCGCGAGGCACAACAGGCATTGAAGAGTGATCGGCCGAACCCTACGGAGGACGCGCTCGATCGCGTTGATCGGCTTCGCAGCGAAATTGAAGTCCTCGCCCGCAACTCAGGTAACCCGAGTCCGAGAAATGGCCAAACGAGCGTCGAATCCCGCTTCGGTCAAGAAGGCAAAGGCAACCAGCAGGCAGGGCTTGGCCAGGAAAGCCAGCCGGCTCAAAGCGGTGGAGGAAGCCAGGGCGGGAATGTGAATGGTGGCTTCGAAGCAGGCGCTCCGGGAGGACCACGCATCGGGCAGGCCGGTCGAAGCCCCGGAGCTGGCGCTTATATTGAGACGCAGGGCAGCGGGCAGGAGGCCGATTCTTCGGCCTCGGACGAGCTCGCTCTCAACAGAGCGCTCGATGAGCTTGGCGGGTTGCAGCGTGAGCTTCGAAGCGAGCCGGAGTCACTGGCGGACGTGCAGCGACTCATGCGTGATTTACAGCGCTTGAGCCCCGGCGGTTTCCAGGCTAATCCGGCGCTCGTTGAGCGTCTCCGCAACCAGGCTCTTGCCGGCGTGGATCAACTCGAGCTCCAGTTGCGCCATAAACTGAACGATCAGGAGCCGGGA
>JASHTR010000561.1 GCA_030040455.1 Terriglobia bacterium
TCAGGTCCTGCACGACAATTTCAAAATTGCTCCGGCTGCGGGAGAACCCGCTCACCATCTTCCCATCCCGCAGGCGCACCGTCACCAGTTCGTAGCCCGGCGTAATGTGGGCGCTCGGCTGCAGGAGCGCCTTGCGAAGCTCGTCCACCGTCATTTCGTTTGCCACATTCGATAAATCCGGACCCACCGCTTCGCCCCGGCCGTCAACCATGTGGCAACTGGCGCATCGCCCTTGGCCAAAGAAATATTGTTCCCCGACGGCACGGTCACCGGGCACAGCGCTTTCTGCCGCCGGCGAATTCAGTGAGTGGACCAAGGCGGCCAGCGCATCAAGGTCGTCGGCAGGCAGATTGAATGCCGGCATGCCTCCCGAGGGAATGCCATTCTGAATCACGTGCCGGATCCAAGGGATGGAGCGCCGGCTAAGCTGGCGGATCCCAACCAAGGCTGGACCCTGGTCGGTGCCATGAGCGTCAGCACCGTGGCAGCCTGCGCACTGCACCGCAAATATTTTGGTGGCCGCTGCTACCTTCGGGACGGTTTCGGACGAATTTTGACCTCTTAAGATCGTGGGATTCAGGGTCAACGCGGCGAACATTATGGCAGTGATTGAGCCTTGGAGCCACCTGAGCCATTCAGTATTCGAGCCGGAGCGATCGTAAAAAGCGGCCTCTCTGTTTCTCAGTTTGTTGGGCACAGGGCTCGCTCCGATTGTAAGAACGTATTTCATTTTTTTGAATTCCCGATTCTATGTGGTGCCGTAAACCCTGTCAACACGGGAGGGTTGCAGGACTTTCCTCATTTCTTCCGCGCCATTCACCCTAACCGCACGGAAAAAATGATTTACTTGCTTTAGAAAGTGGACGAGCTCGAATTACGGACGTTCTGCTGAAATGTCAGCAAATCCTGGCGTTTTAAGCAACTCGATCTCAGGATTGGTTCTCCGCGCCGGCACCTGCAATAGCAGATTTTCGGGCTTTTTAGCGCGTTTCGCATGGATGGGAAGGAAGTGCCGCGCTCGGATTGGCCCACAAATCGTGATTGATTTAACGTTGCCGTCAAAAAAATGAGGGAAGTCCTGTAGGAATTGTTCTATAGAATATTGTTCTTGACAGCAAGTTGGGGCTACACTTAGAATCCTCGCTCGTAGAATCCATTTTAATGATTTGAATGAGAGGCTGAGTGCTGTACTCGCCTGGGCGTATGGTGGCGAGAAAGCGCGTTGATTTGAACCATGCGCGCTTTGGATGCATTGACGGAAAATTTGCGCGACCGCAGCTTGAAGAATATTGCGGCGTGCGCTCGCCTGCTAAAGAGCTCGTCGTTTCAAATCCTTTATATGCTATAGGAACAAGGAGCCGTTATTTTTGGTGCTCCAGTTTTTGACGCCCAGGGGAAAGTCTTTGCGGCGATGAGGGTAAGCGTTCCCACTGCACGCTGCTCTCCTCCCTGGTGAAAGGCGATTATTGCTGCGCTCAAGAGAGCAAGCTTCGCGCAGGCAGAAGACTTCGTGAGCGAAATGCCAGTTCTATGGTTAGGGTGCTTGGTCAGGATAATTTCCTCTCCAGCCAATTTGAAAAGATCCATCACGCCATCAGTCCCTGTGTCGGGCGGGTGGCAACAAAACTGACGTTCTAAGGAGGCGTTATGATTCGAAAAGCAGCCATCATTATGGCTGGTCTTGGTTTGCTGGTCGTCTTAGCGGGTGTACTTCCGGCGCAGATGAACCTTGCAACGGTCGTTGGGACGGTGAAAGACCCGAGCGGCGCCGTGGTTCCCAAGGCGGAGGTAACCCTTAAAAACCTGGGCACGGGAATCGAGCGCAGCACTCCGACAAGCACCAGCGGATACTATACGATCACCAACCTGCCCGTAGGTCACTATTCCCTGACCGTGAGCATGCCGGGATTCAAGACGACCACAATTCCCAATATTCAACTGCAGGTAGGGCAGAGCGCCAGAATTGATGCCGTGCTGCAAGTCGGCGCAACCACCCAGCAGATTACGGTGAACACGGCCGCGCCGTTAATTTCCACCACCAGCTCCGACATCGGTCAGGTTGTAGACAGGAAAGTGTTGAACGATATTCCCCTGAACGGTCGCGCCTTCTGGCAACTGACGCAACTTACTCCGGGCGCTACTTATACGCCGGGCGGCGAGAACCCGTACACCAGTTCCAGCGCCATCCGGGCCACATCAGTCAATGTAACCGTCAACAGCGGGAACACTGACCAAACCGGCTGGACGCTGGATGGCTCCAGCATTCTGGAACAGAATGATGGGGGCACGGACATCCAGCCGAACGTCGATGCGCTTCAGGAATTCAAAGTGGAAAGCGGCGACATGGGCGCAGAGTTCGGGCGGACGCCGACGGTGATGACGGCTGTGATCAAAAGCGGGACGAACCAGTTTCACGGCGACCTCTGGGAGTTCCTGCGGAACGATGCGTTCGATGCCCGTAACTTCTTCTACGTGACTCCAAAAGGCTCGCAGCAAACGAAAGATATCCTGAAACGGAATCAGTTTGGCGGGACGATGGGCGGGCCGATCAAGCGGGACAAGACCTTCTTCTTTGCCGATTTCGAGGAAAACCTGGTTCGGCAAGCCCTGGTTTTCGATAATATTGTTCCCAGCGATGCCATGCGGCAAGGCGATTTCAGCGCGTTGCTTCCGCAAACCAAACTCCTTAACCCCTACAACAACTATCAGCCATTTCCAAACAACACGATTCCTTCGAGTATGTTCTCGCCTCAAGGCCAGTTTTTCATGAAATATCTGCCGGAGCCGAACTTCGCTTCGGGAAACACTGACTATGCGGTTTTCGGCAACCGCCTGGCGCTGAACCAAGCGAAAGGTGATCTTAAAATGGATGAGAATATCACCTCTCAGGATCACCTGATGGGCCGGTACTCGATTAACAACCAAACCGAGGCTAACCCGAACGCCTTTCCGGCGTTGGGGATTCTTCAAGACCATTCAAGAGCGCAGGACTTCACCTTAGCCTATACGCACATCTTCACTTCTCACCTGCTCAACGTCGCCCAGTTTGGATATTACCGCATGCTCTTCATATTCGGCGCGCCGCTACCCGATACGTACTTCGGCCTGGCCGATCAAGCGGATTATGGAGGTTTTGAGGACCAGCTTTACGGAGGTTTCCCACAAATCGGCATATCCGGCTACAGCAGCTTTACTGGCGCGCCCAGCAACCAGGAACCGAAAAGGGACCACATACGAACCTTTGAATACCAGGACACTCTGAGTTATAACAGCGGCAAGAACGACATTAAAATAGGATTCCAGTTGTACCACAACACGGACACATATATTACTGGGAGCGATACACAGGGCACCTTCAACTTCCTCCCAACCTACACGGGAAACGCTTTTGGTGATTTCTTGCTGGGTCTTCCTAACAACGTCACTCGCGACCCTGGCGCCCCGGCTTGGTCAACCTATGGGAATTGGCCCGCTCTCTTCTTCCAGGACAACTACCGAGCGACCGAGAACCTGACGTTGAATCTCGGCTTGAGGTACGAGTACAATCCGTTCTTTACGGGAGACTACGGCCAGATTAGCGGCGTTGATCTTACCACCGGCAAACTTATTATTCCCTCTAACTTCGATCCAACGATCCGACCGATCAGCGCCCAACTCCTGGCTTTGTACAGTGACCGACTCGTGTATACCAACTCTCTCGGACTCCCGTTCTCGGTTATCAACTCGGATAATAAAGACTTTGCTCCGCGGGTGGGTTTTGCCTGGAAGCCTTTCGGAAAGGATCATTGGGCTATCCGGGGGGGATATGGGATCTTTTATCTATACCCCGACAACAGTGCACCCGATAACACGCAAGGTGTGCCACCCGATACCGTTACGGATACTCAGTTTAACGACACCCCACCCACCGTCCCGACGCACACCTGGGCCGACTTCTTTCTGGGCGCCCCCTTGGCCGGCGTTCCCAATCCTAACCCAGGCCAACCCTGTCCGGGAGGCTTCGTGGCCATTTCCTGTTCCACGCCTTCCTTACAGAGCGGCGAATTCGGTCATCAGACTTTGACTTACCTTCAAGAATGGAATTTCACCGTCCAACACGAAATTACATCAGCACTTTCGCTCACTGTAGCCTATGTGGGCAACAATACCCACCATCTAATGCAAGACGAGGCTGTCAACAATCCTCCGCCAGGTCCCGGCGAAATCCAGTCGCGGCGTCCCTTAATTCAATGGGGTACCATAAGCCAATACCAGTATGGAGGATTGGCCAACTATAACGCCCTTCAGGTCAGTGTGAATTCCCGCACTTGGCACGGGCTCTCGCTGCTGGGGGACTATACCTACTCCAAGTGTCTGGACAACGGATCAAACGGGAGCGGAGCTCCGACCGAATCGCTCATTGGTGCAAACTACGCTGTCTGTGACCTGAACCGAACGCAGTCCAGCGCCGTTAGTTACGACTATCTACTCCCATGGGGCCAGGGAGAGCATTTTCTGAGCAACATGCATGGTTGGGCCAATCAAGTCCTGGGAGGATGGACGATGTCAGGTGTCCTCACCTTACAATCGGGTTTGCCTTTTACGCCAACCATCACGTCAGACCAGGCCAACACGGGCGTTTCGAGCCAAAGACCGGATATCATCGCCACTCCCATCCAGACGGACAACGTGTCGTGTTGGTATTTCACTTCGTTGAACTCCTCGTGCACCGCCTTGTACCCGAACGATCAGAATTGGTGGTCGCTACCGCCAGCAGAAACCCGGTACGGAACGGGCGGGCGGAACATCCTGCGCGCGGACCCTCTGAAGGAATGGGATTTTGCCTTGCTGAAGAACTTCCAGGTCACTGAATCAAAAACCTTGCAGTTCCGGGCCGAGTTCTTTAACCTGCTCAATACTCCCATTTTCTCCGCGCCTTCTGGCAGCGTCAACGCGGCATCCGGGGGCGTGGTGACTTCCACGCTCAACGCGGCCCGACAGATACAATTTGGCTTGAAGTTTTATTTTTAATGAGTGAAGCCTAGCGTGGGGCATCCATCATGGCGACGAACTGTCGTAAACTATCTTCCCGTCCACTACGGTGCACAACACCTTAATCTCTTTGATTTCATCCACCGGACACGAGAGGTAATCCTTTGAGATGACCACAAAATCGGCAAGTTTTCCAGGTTCGATGGATCCCTTGGTCTTTTCCTCGAATGAGAGATAGGCGGCGTTGAGCGTCCACATCCGCAGCGCTTCCTCGCGGCTGATACGCTGCTCGGGCTCCATGACTTCTCCATCGACGGTTTGTCGCGTGATGGCCATCCACATGCCCAGAAAGGGATCATAGGGATTGATCGCCTGCTGCGCGTCAAACCCCGCCATGTGATCGGACCCGCCAGCAACGACGACGCCCGCATCAAACAGCGAGCGGTAAGGCTGGAAATACTTCATTCGCTCTGGTCCGAAAGTCGCTTTGATGGCCGGCGCGTCAAAATAATGCCACGCTGGTTGGCAATCGAAAACAACGCCGAGCTGCTGGGCCCGGGCAATCGCTCGCGGATCAGGAAAGTTGCCGTGCGAAACCGTGAATCGGCGATTGCGGATGGACTTCTCACGATCCGCAGCTTCATACGCATCCAGCAGCGTATCCACAGCGCCGCCGCCGGTGGCGTGCGCCGTCATCTGCCAGCCAAGCTCGTTGGCGGCGCGTGCCATTTCTAAAATGTTCTCCCGAGACGCGCTAAGGACTCCCCGGTAGTTCGGATCTTTATAGCCATAAATATCGGTGTCTTCTCCGTAAGGCTCCCGAAGATACGCGGTCCCGATAAGAATGCCACCGTCAAGGAATGCCTTCAAAGAGCCCACGCGCACCCAGTCGTTTCCCCATCCGGTGGTCAGAGGAATGGCTGCGACACGTTGTCGTATTTCTCGGGGAGTGCCCTCGAGGCTGACGACCCAGGTCAGGTAAGCCCGGACGGTCAATTCGCCTCGACGCTCCAGGACCTGATAGGCTCGAAATCCCTCCGCGCCCTCCATACGATCGATCACCCCGGTCAGCCCTGCCTGGTTATAATGCTCCTGCATACTCTTCAAGGCTTCCACGATGTCCTTAAAATCATGAGGCGCCGCACGCAAGAGCGGAGCAATAAGCTTTCGCGCTCCCAGAATAAGGCCTGTAGGTTCACCCGCACTGTCTCTAACGATTTTACCGTCGGAAGGTTCAGCCGTGCCGCGCGCGATGGCCAGCCGGGCCAACAGCGCGCTGCCCAGGACGGCGGCGTAGCCGTTGTCCGTCATGACAGGCCTTCCACCAGCAGCTTCGTCGAGCTCATAACGCGTGGGATATCGATGTTCCTTCAGGCGCGTGGAATAGACCTTGGGCACAAGGATGATCCGCTCTGCAGGCAGACGCGCCGCCTGCTGCCGGATGTATTTTTGGACATCAGCAATCGAATGGGTTACCGGTAGTACGCCTTCCTTTTCCGCCAGAGCCGCGTAAATAGGGTGCGCGTGGCTATCGATCAACCCGGGCGTCACGCTCTGTCCTTGAAGGTCGATCTTGCGCGTGGTATGACTTGCGGTTCGCATGACCTCTTCATTCGATCCGACCTCGAGAAAACAATTGCCTTGGACGGCAACCGCTTCGGCAATCGGGCGGGCACTCCACATGGTTATCACCCGCCCGTTATAATAAATCGTGTCCGCCGGTTCTGTTGTCATTGTCGCATCGCCACCGTGGTCTTCATCATCGTTCTGATTCACAATGCAATAGTAGTTAAAAAGTTCCGGGCTTGCACCGGCGAGAGAATCATAGTAGATTCTATGGCGTTTCACCAATTCAAATTTCCAAGGGAGGAACAAACTCATGCGGTTCCTAGTTAAGATTTCTTTTCCGGTTGAAGCCGGAAATGCGGCTATCCGGAAGGATGGCATCCAGGTTATAGGAAGAATCCTCGAAGAACAAAAACCAGAAGCTGCCTACTTCATCGCCGACGGCGGCAA
>JASHTR010000562.1 GCA_030040455.1 Terriglobia bacterium
TCTTGTTAACGAAAGTCTCATCGATACCGAACGGTCCACTAGTGAACGGGCCTTCAGCGTATTGGTTGCCTTGGTAACCCTCCTGCACTGTAAAGACATCGTAGGAACCGCGGAAGACGGTGTTGTCCGTTCCGTGCAGGCGGTAGGCAAACCCAATCCGGGGGTCAAAGCCCAGGGCGCCGTCTTCCAGCCCGTCCTCCGGGAAGCCAGCTTGGGCTGCGGTTTCTGCCGGAATGTAGGATGGCCACGCCGGGTCGATATGTTTGATCGAGTTTTCGTTGGGGTACACCAACGCACCCGTTTTCGGATCGAAGTTATATTGATACCCTTGGTTTTCACGCCTGGGGCCGTACCGTTGCATCCGCAGCCCGAGGTTCAATGTCAAGGAGGGGGTGGCATCCCAATCGTCTTGTGCGTAGATGCCGAGTTCGTTGAAACCTTCGTTGAAAATCGGGATGGAGGGTGTATAACGCTGGGTCTGCTGCGGCAAGCCGAGCTCGAAGTCCGCCCAGGCGTCTCCGGAAAAGCTCCCGTCAAACGACCAGTAGCCGCCCGTGGCATCCGAGGAACTGGGCGAGTCATCCCTCTTGAACATTTGATCGTAGCCGAATTTGAAACTGTGCCGGCCGTGTTGGAACGTCAGGTCGTCGCGGGCCTCGGTCCATGACGCCACAGTCGCTGAATAGGGGTAAACATTGCCAATCGCCTGATAGCCTGTAATCTGGATGTCAGGCGCCTGCAGGAGACTGTCGCGCGTGGTCGCATCCGAGCCGAGGTTAATACCTAACTTGCTCGTGACCGACCCAACAGTCGTCGTGAACCCATGGAATATGCCATAGTCATAGTAGAAGAATCGACCCTCGTTGACGACAGTAGGACTTAAGATGCGGGTGAAAGCAACACCAACATTTCTCGCCGAATAAATATTCTCGTTATTCCCCAAACCTCCGGTACCTATTACACCGTCATGCGACGCATTCGAGAATGCGCTGAACGTGGGTCTTTGGTTAAAGGTAACAGTGAGCGTGCCCTTCTGGCCAATCTTCTGATCCAACCTAGCCAGCTCCCAATTGGAGTGGCTATGCGTGTAGTATGGACCTTGAGCGTTTTCGAACGGCAGGTTAGGATTGGCGCTGGTGATGTTGGGAGTCGGGTAATAAATATTCATGGCCTTGGAGGCCGCAGGAACAATCATCGAGGCTGGGATCTGATTGTTCGGGAATGGCAAGCCGGTGTATGGGTTTATGAGTTCCTTAGTGGGCTCACCCTCGGCGTTAAACTCGGGCTGAAAGATCCCGTTCCGCATGTCGACTGTGGGCACGGAGTAAGCAGGGTCTTGGCCATCGGCTATGGTTTCCTGGGTCGGCTTATTCCTCTCGGCCGAGATAAAGATAAACGTGCGGTTCCGCCCGTCGTAGACTTTCGGAATATAGAGAGGACCGCCCCCCGTCAGGTTCCAAACATGAGAAGGCAAGCCTGGCGGGCGTGTGCCGACGAACGTCGCCGACAACGCATTCAAGGCGCTGTTACTGTACTGGAACGTAACCGCCCCGTGAAAGGCGTTGGTGCCTCCCTTAGATACCGCGTCGACGGTCATCGGGGCCACATACTCGGCCGGGGCGCCGACAGCGACTACCTTTATCTCGCTTATGCCCGAGTAGGGAACTTGCGTTTCGAGAGAGAAGTCGATGGGGTTGCCATCCACAGTCGTCTGCCACTCGGTAGCACGGTCCCCCATGCCCTTGGGGAAACCACCGCCCATTCCTGGGAACGTCAACATTGACGTCTTCTGCTCGTCCTGGCCGAAAAGCTCGTTCCCAATCGGTGTCCCCCTGGAGCCTTGCAAAATCATCTTCTCGGAATACGTCTCCGATATCGTGCCCGTGTCCGTCGTAGTGATAGGCGCCACGCCCACCACCGCGACGGTTTGTGTGACGGCCCCAACGGCCAGGACAATATTCACACGCAAGACCTGGCGAGAGGTCAGGGTGAGGTCTGCATCGATGTATTTCCGAAAGCCCTGTTTCTCGGCTGTTATCGTATAGGTGCCAGGTAGCAGTATCGGGAACTCATAAATTCCTACCGAGTTAGAGTGAGTTTCGCGAGAAAAGTTCGTCCGCTGTTGAGTCGCTTTAACCAAAACCCCCGGGACGATCCCCCCGGAGGCATCCGTGATTGTGCCGACGATGTTGCCGGCAGTCGACTGGGCGAGAAGGAGCCCTACGCCCCCGACTACACTACAGCAAAGAAGAACCACAAAGCGCCAACCAAAAACCGAGCGCGTTTCCCGATGAAGAGAAGAGAAGGTATCCACGGTGTCCTCCGTCGGCTGAATTTTGCTAAACGCGAATTGCACGATCCGGCCGAGTAAAGCAACTCCTCGACGAGGGGGGTTTTTATCACGGCACGCGTTTCTTGTCAAGACATATTTTTCAGTGTGTTGTTGACATATGATATGTCCGGTCGAATTGACAAGTGAAATGTCCGCTTTGAATGCGGCGCATGGTAAGGGTCATGGGGGAGGACCCCATGATCTACTACAGTGCCGTCGCCGTGGAGCGGACGATGAAAATTCAGGAAGTA
>JASHTR010000563.1 GCA_030040455.1 Terriglobia bacterium
TATCGTTCTCGGTCCACGTGGAGCGATTGTGAGCAAAGCGCCACACCTTGGAAGGGCCGGTTGTAGCCACGCACACAATCTCGCGGTCATAAGGTCCGGTGATCCGGAGCAGAGGGTCGGTAAGAAGACTCGTTGTTCCGTCGCCTACTGCCTGGCTGTTATAAAACGAGCCGCAAACCGGCATGGTGTCATTCGGACCCGAATCGTTCCAGGACCAATGGCTGTCATTCCACTGCGTAGGAGACGGCAAGGGGTTTACAAGCAGGGTATGCGTGCTGAGATTTGATAGCGGACGTATGGTAACTTCCGCCATGTCGTAATTATTGGGGTCGTTAATGAGGTGCGTATACCCCAACGCCAAATGCCCCCCGCAATCAACGTTGCATTGCTGCACTTGATTGGTCCCAACTTCCCAGAAGTAAACGTTGTTGGTTTCCTGGTCGTCCACCCTGACGTAGGTGCCGTCCTTACTCATACGTGCGTTATGAACGTTGAATCCCGCCGTATTCGAGGCGGGAGGAGCTGAAGAGATAATCAACGGCACGGACTGGGAGTAGCTGACGCCGCCGACGGGTCCGGCTGGGTTCTGCAAGGTTTCTCTGCCACTCGAGGCACCGATGTATACATTGAACGTCGGGCCACCCCCGCCTGCCAGTGCGATCGAGTATGGATTCTGAATTGCCGGGAAAACCACGCTGATACTTCCGTGGACAGGGAGATAAACCTGAACTTGGGGCGACGGGGTGGTCTCGCCATCCTGAGGATTCATCTGTGTCAGTGCTGTAATCTCCACATAGTAGTAGCCGGCGGGCAGACTCCCTACACCCGGAACCACAAGCACTTCCGGCGCCGGAGGAGGGGAAAGTTGACCTACGCCTCCGGCCACTGGTGTGGGCGTCATATTCGTTCCGCCCACCATGCCCGTCGTGGTGTCGTACCAGTAGCAGGCGCCCGCGCCGCCGTTCGCCGAACTGTTGTAATAGGTCACGAACGTCGTATCTCCCTGCGACGTGCCACCAAAATAATAGGTGAATTTGGTGTCGTCTCCGCTGTTTGTTAGCCCTCCCATGTAGAGCCAAGGAGTCGAGATATAGCTGGGAAGTCCGGGGCAGTTGTCGAAATTGTAGAGTGGAGTGATGGAATCGGTAGAAAACTGGTACTTCACAAGATTGCTTCCTTGCGTCCCGAACAGAATCTTCGGATTGGTATAACTGAAGCTATAGGAGTTTAAATCGAGCCAACCATTCGTGTTCAGGAAGCTGCCGGGTAGCCCGGTCAGGCGGGTGACCTGCATGGTGGTGGCGTCGAGCGTAAAGGGAATAATGTCGCCCCCTGTGCTGAGAACGACAAACCGATAGCCGCCGGCGGAGCCGATGCTCGAATCGAACTCACCCCATTCGTTTTCCTCCCCGGAAGAGTCGGTTAAATAGCTTTGCCCAACGTAATAACCGCCTTCGTAGGGAGCAAGAGTATTGGGGTCCGTGACGCGAACCATCCGAGAACCGAAATCCGGGTCTTGAAAAGGCGTATCGACAGCGGGAGGAGCCATCGGCGTCTCCGGAATGATGTTCTGCGTGGAGTTAGCGCAATAATTTGGCGGACCTCCAACGCAGGTCGTTGATGACGTAGAGTTCTGGAGCTCTTGCAGCGCTTCCAAGACGCTTACTTGGCCAAGAGCCATCGGAACAGAAAGCCCGATAAGGGTTAGGCAGATAAATGCATAGCAGAGTTTCTTCATATTAATAAATTCCTCCAAAGAATTAAGATGGGTACCGCTTATTACCTCCTAGGTTTAGTGGGGATATGAGAGCTAGTGTTGTATAACGAAAAAAGACTCACAACGTCAGCGGCCTGTCACCCTGAGCGTAATACCGCGATTCTTCCACTTCGCTCAGCGCCAGAATAACAGCGAACGGGCTCGGCATGACATACCCAGACACTGAGATATGTCACGCACTTAAATTGCCTAAGTTTGGAAATAGGTAAGTTGATCCTGGCAAAGTGGGTGTGATGAAAGAGTCTTTGGCAGGATTTTGCAACTGCCTATACTACCTCAAATTCAGCCTAGGAAGGAGAGAAATTCGCGCAATGCAAAATAAAACTGGGACGTGCTACGGCTTGCCTGCTGGTGTGGTGCGTCCAACACTTCCTTACGCATGGGGGAGACTTGGAGTGCGGCCGCGTGCTGCCGCTTTGCGCCGGCGAGCGGGCTCGCGGCGCTGAACGAATATCCCGTGGCCAGCAAGCTGGCTTTGGGAAAAGCGGCGGCAAGCCGCCGCACTCCAAAGGGCACGGTCATAAGTAAAGGCACTTTCGACGCACCACACTGGTTGTCCTCCTGACGGAAGCAGACCGCCCAATTGCGTAGATTGGGGTGAGAAGGCCGGAGCATTTATCCGGAAGCTTTAGAAAAGCTCTCAGTGCAGTTCAACGATAAAAACGTCGGTCCGGCAGGTTCCAGCGGATGGGCAGCCGTGGCTACCTGCTTCATCCCCCAAACTCCACGTCCAGTTGGAGCCAAAGAGGTAAAACCGGCCATCCTGAGAGACATTGCCGATGGGAATCGAAATCCAGTTGTCATGTGCGTTGGGACTGTCGTTCGCAGCCCAACTCGAGCGGTGATGCGCGAAGCGCCACACCCGTGAAGCACCTGACGTGGCGACACACACAATCTCGTTGTCATACGGCGCAGTGATCTCAAGAAGAGAGTTGGTAAGAACATTCTGCGTGCCATTGCCCACCCCATGACTATTATAAAAAGTACCACAAACGGGCATGGTGTCCGGCGGGTTCGCATCGTTCCAGGACCAATGGCTGTCATTCCACTGGCGAGGGGAGGGCAAAGGGCTAACAAGCGACCTGACGTTCGCTAAATTCGACAAAGGGCGAATAAGAACCTCGGCCATGTCATAATTGTTGGGATCGTTGATGGCGTGAGAGTAGCCTAGCGCTTGATGCCCTCCCCAGTTATTCGAGGGAGGATACTCCACCACCTGACTCGTGCCGGCCCGCCAAAAACAAATGCCACTGCTTTCCTGCGTGTCTACGCGCACGATAGCCCCATCCTTGCTCATTCGTGCATTATGGACGTTATAGCCAGCGGTATTTACCAGGGGAGGACGCGGCGAATTCCTGTTCAAGGGGGTAGACTGGGTATAGCTCGCGCCGCCTATGGGTGCCGCGGTGGTTTGTAACGTTTCTTCTCCCGGCGCGGTTCCAATATAAACCTTGAAGGGAGTGCAGCCGGCCAGGCTGGTCGCCGCGCGGCATCCTCTACCCGGCACGAGCTCAAGATTTGTAGCATTGTCAAGCTTGGACGGAAAGAATACCGTGATATATCCCGATGCGCTGAGGTGCACAGGTCCTACCTCAGCCGAAGGCGTGGTCTCCCCATCCTGCGGGTTCATTTGTGTTACCGCAGTAATCTTCACATAATAATTCCCGGCTGGCAGGCTACCTGACCCCGCCTTCACGCTGACCTTCGGCTCCGCCGGCGGCGCGAGCTGACCTACGCCACCAGCCACGGGCGTGGGAACCATATTCGTCCCTCCCACTGTCGCCGTTACCGTGTCATACCAATAGCAGGCGCCCGTTCCATTGTTGGCCGAGCGGTCGTAATAAACTACGAAGGTCGTCGTGCCCTGGGCGGTGCCACCGAAATAGTAGCTGAATTTCGTGTCGTCGCCGCTGTTTGATACCCCCCCCGAATAAAGCCAGGGCTTCGAGATGTAGCTGGGAAGGCCGGAGCATTTGTCAAAGTCATAAACCGGAGCAATGGAATCCTTAGAAAAATGGTAGGAAAACAAGCGTGCTCCCTGAACGCCATAAAGGATGTCCGGATTCGTGTAACTGAAAGTGGTTGAATGGAAGTTGAATTGGCCAGTGCGGTTCAGGTAGCTCCCGTGCTTGCCGTTGAGGCGTGTCACGTGCAGGGTGGCGAGGTCAAGCTTAAAAGGGATAATGCCTCCGCCGCGGCTATAGAGCACAAAACGATAGCCGCCAGCAGGCCCGAGGCTGGCATCAAATTTCCCCCATGCATTGGCTTCTCCGGAAGAGTCGGTTGCATAGCTTTCTCCAATGTAATAACCACCTTGGTAGGGTGCCAGGGTGTTGGCGTCGGTGACGCGGACCATCCGCGAGCCAAAATCAGGGTCCCGAAAAGGCACATTCACGGTGGGCGGAGCCATCGGCGTCTCTGGGACAATATTCTGTGTCGAATTGGCACAATAATTCGGCGGTCCGCCGCAGGACTGGTTGCTGGCTCCTGACTGCCTCGGCGCACCGCTATTCCTGGGGGCAAAGACGACCAGGAGACCTGCCAATACAACCCAAAATATGAAGTAAGGAAACAGCTTCATGAATGATTCCTCGCCTGAAATAAGGTACTGGCGCGTCAGCGGGTGGCCCGAATCCGCAGTATAAAGGAAAACATCGGCCAAAGATATTTGATCGTCAGCCTTCAGAAAAGACGGAGACTTTGCAAGCAACCGAGAGGCGGTTCTGAGAATCTGACCAAGAGGAAGAGGAAGCCGGTAGGCTATATCGCACCTGATGGCAGCGCTTGTCCCTTGCAAAAGAGGGGAGTATACTGGCTCCAAGGGTTCCCCTGGCACGGAGGATGAGACTTCTCGCACCGGGAAAAAGAAACGTTGGATATCCTGCGACGCACGAGCCCTGAGAAGAAGGAGGCCAGCGAGCATGAAAACAGCGTTCGCAATATTTACGGCCGTTCTTGTAACACTCATGCTAGGAGGTGCCGGGTGGGCCACCCAGACCGCCTCGCTTGCAACCCAAACCCAACCCCAACCTCCATCGACAACGGCGCAACCGGTGCATCCCGCGGTTCCCGCCGGGACCACGCTCCGCGTCCAGCTTGATACAACGCTCACTGATAAGACGAACAAAACCGGAGACACATTCACTGGCGAGCTCAATGAGCCCGTTTATGTCAGCGGCAAGGAAGTTCTTCCCAAGTACAGCACGGTGAACGGGCACGTTGCTTTTCTAAAGCCCTCGGGCCGCATTGCAGGAAAGGCACAGATGCGTCTCGTCATCGACAACATCACTACGCCCGACGGGATTGTTTATCCCTTGGACGGGACGCTCGAACAGGCGCAGGGTGGCGTATGCGCTCACACCGCGAATACCGGTAAAACGAAAGCGGATGAGGAAGGCACCATCACCGGGTGCGGCAAGAGCAAGAAGAAAGCTGCCGAAGCCGCTGCCATTGTGGGCGGCATGGGAGCGGGCGTTGGCGCCAGCATCGGTATGGGTAAGGTAATGGAGAAGGATATTGAGTGTGATTATTACGGCTACTGCCCCCCAGGCGGGTCGGGCATAGGAACCGATATCATGTACGGCGCGGGGATCGGCGCCGGCACCGCGCTGGTATATAGCCTCCTCAAGCATGAAAGTCACATCGTCCTGGTTCAGGGAAGCTTGCTGACGTTTACGGTTGATCGCACGACATTGGCTGAGAAAGCTCCGGCAGCAACCGCTGCCAACTGACGGCGGCGGGCAAACCTCCTTATCGGTTTGGGCATCGGCAATGGTTATGAAGGCGAGGAGCGTGAGATTTTACATTTCGCTCTGCGCGGCGTTTTTGATTCCGACGTTTCTGGCAGCGGCAAGCAACTCT
>JASHTR010000564.1 GCA_030040455.1 Terriglobia bacterium
CCGACTGGAGACCGCCGGAATGCGCACCCAGGTGGTGGCTCTTACGGCAGCCGCGCTCGATCCGCAGCTTTTCAGCAATGTGGTGACGCACGCCGGCATGGCCAGCCTCCAGTATCTTCTAAACAAGCCGGTCGCTTACGAGGCGGTTCCGGACCTCTTCTGTCTCGATTTATATAAAGACTTTGATTTGGATCGCCTGATTGTCCTCGCCGCTCCAACGCCCGTCCGGCAAACGCATCTCATCCCTCCTGTTTCTCCGCAGTAATGCACATCCACTGTAGCGGCGCGGCGAACCACCCCATAGTCCCCTTCTCATTCAAGGAGGGGAGCCGCAGGCGGGTAGGGACATCGCCGTTACAGCACAAAAGCCGCAGACCCCAAAAGCGGAGGTCTGCTACCCGTACTCGCGTTATTCGTGTGCGATCTCTTATCTCTGCTCCGGATGCTGTTGCTCGAAGACCTTACGGAGAAACTCGTCAATGGTCTTCAGGTTTTTATGGTGTGCAAGGATTCCATCTGTAATGCGTTGGGCCTCGCCGCGCGAATATTCAAGCTGTTCGAGCACCTGAAGAGCCTCGGCCCTCAATTCGGAAGCCGATTCTCTCTCAATGGAAAGCGGCTCCTCGGGCGGCGCCAGCGCGAACTTGGCCATTTTGCCTCGCAGCTCCGTTACAATCCGTTCAGCGGTCTTGGTTCCGATGAAAGGCATCTCTTTCAGGAATGCGGTGTCGCCTCGCTCAATGGCAAGGGCAATTTCGTTGATAGGACGCACGAGGCACTTGAGCGCCCGCATGAAGCCAACGCCGGGAACGGTGGTGAAGGCCTCGAAGAACTCGCGGTCGAGCGGGTCCAGGAAGCCGACGAGCCGCGGGATGAGGTGGCCGCCGCCCACGGCGCCGTCAATATAATAAATCGTATAAATCGTCAGCGGGTTCGGCCGTTCACCCTCGGCGAGATGACGCAGGCGAGAGGCAATGCCCGAGGGAACCAGGATTTCGTAGCAGAGCGACTCCACCTTCAGCAGCAACGAATTCCGCTGGATACGCTCATAGAGGACCTCGCCGGTAATTTCAGTAATCATAGCTAGCGCAACGCGGCCTTTGGCCGCAGCCACCCCACGGCACCGTCATTCCCGCGGAAGCGGGAATGCAGCGCGCCGCGGGCCGAGCGACCCGCAATCGGAGTGTGCCGCAGAGAATTGGCATAGCATAAGGCGGCGGCCAGCGCGTCGGCCACGTCCGGAGGATGAGGAACGCGCTCCAGCGCGAAGTGCTGTCGCACTGCGCGCTGCACCTGCATCTTGCTGGCATTCCCGTTTCCGGTGACGGATTGCTTGATCCGCTTCGCCGGAAGGTTCATCACGCGCACGCCGTTGAGGCTTGCCGCCAGGCATATTACGCCTCGCGCATGGCTCATCCGGATGGCCGTTTGCGGGTAGAAAGCGTGGCTGTAAACCTCTTCGAGGCACATGATTTTGGGCCTAAACTCTCCTAGCAGCTCTCGAAGCTCTTCAAACAGGAGCTCGAGTCGCGCGGGCAGATTGTCTCCGTCCTTATCTCGAATGTTGCGCGGCGGCCGGATCACGCCTGCCTCCACCAGGCTGGCTTGGAATGACGAGCATTCAATGAGCCCGTAGCCGGTGATATTCAGTCCCGGATCGATGCCCATAACGCGCACGGCTGATTTGCCCGCGGTGGTGAGTGCCATCCGTTGGAATTGTAAGGTGAAAACGGCTTGCGGAAAAGTAGAAACCTCAAAAGAATTTAACGTTGAGGTAAATGAATAAAGCAACGACGATCGCGGCATAAAATTCCGGCGTTCGATGCCATGCTTGAATCTTCGAAACACGCGCGGCAGAGGCATAGACGAGCCCCCTCAAACTTTGCATGTCCGGCGCGCGGGTGACGAGAGTGACGACCACTGTAACCCCGAGAGCCGCCACAAACCCCCAGACGGCGGTCCAAATATTCGAAGCCATCGGAGTGGAAAAGTGCAGGATGTGAACCTGATAGAGAACGTATTCAAGGCATGCGCCAAAAAATCCCGCCAACATTCCGCAAAAGCCAGCGGTTGCCGACGGACGCTTCCAGAACATTCCCAAAATGAAAACAATAAAGAACGGGGAGAGAAACAAGATTCCGATCAACTGCATGTAGTCCATGAGGTCGTTAAAGTGCAGAACGATGCATGCGGAAGCGCAGCTCAACAGGGTGCCCCAGACGGTCGCCATCTTCGCCACGCGCAGATAGTGGGAATCAGGCCTGTTCTTCACCATGTAGGTTTGGTAGATGTCGTAGGTGAAGACGGTGTTAAAGGCGGTGATGTTTCCTGCCATGCCCGACATAAAACTCGCCAGTAGCGCCGTCAACCCCAGGCCCAACATCCCGCTGCCGTAATAGCGGCCCATCAGCAAGGGCAGGGCAAGATTGTAATCCTTGGTAACGATTCCGGGCGCTACCGAGAGGGCAATCAACCCAAGCATCGTCACGATCCCCGGAAATAGCATTTTAGGGATCGCAGCGACGAGTGGCGTCTTTCGCGCTGCGTCCAGGTCCTTGGCCGCGAGCGCCCGCTGGACCAGGAGAAAATCCGTGCACCAATATGCGGGCCCTGCTGTCACGCCCAGCCCAATCACAGCAGCCCACCAACTGACGCCCAATGGATCGTGAGGGCCACCCATGCCCTTCCATGTATGGAGGTACGACTGTGGAAGTCTTGCCACCAACCCTTTCCATCCGCCCACTTCATGCAACCCGATCAGGGATAGCGGGGCGAAGCCGATAACAATTAAAAAAAACTGCAACACCTCGTTGTATATCGAAGAGGCCAGGCCGCCCCAAAACGTGTAGATCAGCACTACCGCGGTCGATAGCAGGATCCCGGTCGTAAATGACCAGCCCAGCATGCTCTTAAAAACCACCGCAAAAGCAAACATATTGATCCCCGACATAAGGATCGTCTGCGAGGCGAACGTCAAAGAATTAAACAGATGAGACCGGTGGTCGAAGCGCCGCCGCAGGTACTCCGGCACGCTCCGCACGCCATTGGCGTAATAATAACGGACCATAAAAATGCCAAGGAAGACCATGCCTGGAATAGCCCCGATCCAGTACCAATGGTTCGTGCGCATCCCGTATTTGGCGCCGTTGGCGGTATGCCCGAGAATCTCCAGGGAACCCAGGTTGGCGGACATGAAAGCGATGCCGGTAACCCAGTGCGAAAGGGAGCGGTGAGTCAGGAGAAAATCTTCCGACGTTCGGATTTTGCTCTTCAGGAGATAGCCGACGAGGAGTACAACGGCGAAATAGGAGCAGATGATGGTGATATCGAGCGGGCTGAGCTTCATCAACACGGGGAGTTTTCCGTCCCCCGTTAAATCTGGGAATAGGGCGCCGGAGCGAGGAAAATATTCGAAATATTGGTGATGATCTCCGCGTCGGTATAGCCCGGCGTCGATCGCAGCTTCAGCCATTCGGGATCAGAGCCAAAAATCGCCCAGTTTTTCTCGCGCTGCGCGAGGTTATCGAAAGTCAGCATGTACGTGAGGCAGGGCATACGGCTGCCCATGATTCGGTTGCCGAAGAAGACGGGGCGCAGGCCGGTGCGCCGGAAGATAGCGATCTCCGCCGTATTGAACATCTTCAGCTTGGCGAGGTTGGCCTTTTCGCTGGGGTTTTCGTACGTGCGCAGCTCGAAGATGCGGGGACGACCTTCAGCCGCTGACGGAGGCACTTCAACGTGCGGCGTGGTTTCAAAGGCTTCGAGCAGCCACGTCTCAAGGCGCTGGAATGCCGGCTGCGCCGCCGAAGCCTTCAGATAATCCGCCGCGCGACGCTGATATTCTTCGTCTCGCGCAAGGTGTTGATGGACGCTCGCCATCGCATCGAACGAAGGATAGGGGACGAGCACGTACACCGCCGGATTTTCCGGTCCAACCAAACCGTGAAAAACCCCGATTGGCCTGATCCCGGCGCGGTTTAAGGCCGGCACGGCCGCCTCCCGGAGATGGTCATCCATGCGCTTCGGCTGAGGTCCATTCCTTAGTTGATAACGTCGCAGCTCGTAGAAATCACGTCCTCTGGAGCCTCCGCTTCCCTGAGCGCTGCCCCGATTGGAGAAGCCCATAAATGTTGAAGCCGCCAGCGAACCTGCCAGCAAATCGCGTCGTCTCATATCGTTTTCGTCCCTTCTTTGGAGTGCGGCTTGCCGCCGCTTTTCCTAAGGCCAGCTTGCTGGCCGCCGGATATTCCTTCAGCGCCGCGAGCTCGCCGGCGCAAAGCGGCAGCAAGCTGCCGCACACCAAGACTCCCGAATACGTTAAAGAAGTGTTGGACGCTATACGTAAGGACATAAGCCGACAGCTGCCGTTTTCTGTAGCGCCGCTCTGAGCGGCGAACTGCGCAATTTTGGAACGCTGCCGACTTATGTCCGCCCGTATAGTTTGTAGCGGCACTACCCCTCCCCTCCCGCCGACACCTCCCTGCCTTGGATAATGAGGAGAGTATGGGGTGCTTCGCCCGGGGCGCGCCGGGGCCAAGCGGCCCATCATACATCAAGTGGGGCTTCTTTTTCGAGACTCAACCCATTACGCCGGCCCGGAAGGATCACGGTGAATGTTGATCCCTCGCCCAGCCGGCTATCGACCTTTACCGTTCCCCCCATGCGCTCCACCAGATGCTTCACGATGGAGAGCCCCAGGCCTGTGCCGCCAACCTCCCGCGATCGGGCCTTATCGACGCGGTAGAAGCGCTCAAAGATCCGGGAAAGGTCTTCCGAAGGAATGCCGATACCGTTGTCCGCAACGTTGATCGCGATATGATTTCCGCCAAGGCAGGTGGCTTCGAGGCGCGCCTTCCCGCCCGGCCGGTTAAACTTGATGGCATTATTTAAAAGGTTGATCAAAACCTGTTCGAGGTGAACCCGGACGGCCAGGATTTGTTCGTCCACCACCTCGCCGCGCTCGAGAGAAACTCCACGGAGACGGGCTTCCGGCTCGACCGTGCGCAACGCGTTCTCGATGGCCGCATCGATCGAAACGGGCTGCGGCTCCGGTTGCCGCCGTCCCGACTCGATTTCCGAGAGGATTAACAAGTCGGAGGCAATATTGTTGAGCCGCGTGGTATGGGAAAGAATGACGTCAACAAATCGGCGGGCATCGTCCGGATTTTCAAGCGCGCCATCCAGCAAACTTTCTGCATAGCCCTGGATAGCCGTAAGGGGAGTGCGTAGCTCGTGGGAAACGTTAGCCACAAAATCTTTGCGGACTCTCTCCAGGCGCTCCAGGTCCGTGATGTCGTGCAGGATGGCGAGAGCGCCCGCGTGAGTCGTCTCCGTGAGCGGCGCTGCCTGAACTTCAAACGCGCGGCCATCCGCCGCGGAAAGGTGGAGCGTCCGCTTCATGGTGTGATGGGTGACAAGAACTTGAGAGAGCATTTCCGTCAACCTGGGGTCGCGGACAAGATCGAGCAGGGAAACCTGGGGAGGGAGCGGAAGGGTTGTTCCCAAGAGGCGGGCGAGGGAATCATTACAGAAGATCACTCGCAAATCGCTGTCAACCGCCAAGACACCTTCCACCATGCTTTCCAGAATGGTTTCCCGACGAGCCGACTCCAGCTTCAGGCGCTCCAGCAATCCCTGCCATTCGGCCGCCGCATGGCTAAGCTCTCTGGCCAGCTCGCCCAGCTCGCCGGTGGCTTCCGGGCAGGGATTCCCGGCGGGCAGACGCGAGCGCACCAGGTTCTCCGCAAAGCTTCTGATGGAGCCAATGCGGCGATTGAGGCTTCGCGCGCCTGCAGAAGCGGCGATGAGGGCCAGAATGAAGGCTACGGGAAGCATGACGAGCAGTCGCGCCTGCATCCCGCTTCCGGCCTGAAGGGGAAGCGTTCGGAGATAGAGTCCCAATACCAGCAGCGTAAGCGCGGCCGGAAGAAAAGCGCTCCAGAAAAACCTGCGAAAAATGGAGCTTGTGGGCC
>JASHTR010000565.1 GCA_030040455.1 Terriglobia bacterium
AGAGGCCGGCCGGTCGCCCAATGCAACGATTCCCCCAACGGGATTGTGCCGCGCGTGCTCGGCAATAAGAAGGGCCGAGCCTTCGGGATCCTCAAAATGCAGGGCGAGCGCGCCATCGCGCCACGGGTCCTCCAGCACGTGACACCGGTCGCTACCGAAGGCTACCTCCACGCCCATTTCGCGCGCCGCCTCCACAAAGGCCCGCGTCTGGTAGCCGGTTGTAGTGGAAAGAATCATCAATCGTTGTTGGTTGTCCATCCTCACGAACTACTCCGCCCTGTTGTTGAACGTCGTGAAAATTCCGAGCCTCATCCAGGAGTGGAATCTCTCATTCATCACCGTTGGCGCAAAGCCCCCGCTGCGTCCTTAAGGGATATGCTCTCACACTTGCCCCGGATCTCGCATCCGGGCGCATTGTTTTATCCCGCCGCTAACAGGACGCGGCATGGGTTTATGTATCTTTTGGGGCATTAGGGAACTCTAATGGAGTGCCATTCATTTCGGAGGTTTTCTTATGAATAATCCGTTCACCATCCTTGGCATTGCAGGAAGTCTTCGCAAGGGTTCTTACAATCGCGCCGCGCTGCGGGCGGCCCAGGCACTGGCGCCAGAAGGCACCCGAGTTGAAACATTTGACCTGGATGGTATTCCGCCGTTTAACCAGGATGAGGAGAAACAGCCTCCAGCAAAAGTCACGGAACTCAAAGCTCGCATCCGCAGTGCGGACGCCATCCTGTTCGTCACGCCCGAATACAACTACTCCATTCCCGGGGTGCTGAAGAACGCGATTGACTGGGCATCACGGCCCTACGGCGACAATGCTTGGGACGGCAAGCCGGTGGCGGTGATGGGGGCATCCATCGGTAACGTAGGAACCGCCCGCGCGCAGTATCACTTGCGACAGGTGTTTGTGTTTCTCAACATGCACCCTATCAACCAGCCCGAAGTCATGATCGGAAACGCCGCTGAACGCTTTGACGCTGAGGGGAATTTGGTAGACGAAAACACCCGAAAACATATCCGGCGTCTTCTTGAAGCATTGGTAAGCTGGGCGCGCCGCCACGAAAAGGGAAGTCAGGCAACGAGCGCCTGATTGCGCAATGCTGCTGAAAATACGGCCGCTGTCACCTTTGGGAAAACGGGGTCCCGGCTCCCACCGCCGGGCGAAGTAGGTTCCTGCTTGTGCGGGAATAACTTCGGCGTGATTTCCACGCTTTGGAAGCGCCGTGATGAACTCCCTAATAAGGCGCCGACACCAGGTGACTTGAAACCGATGTATTCGGACGCAGCTCTTCTGAAGCTCTCAGGACAACTTCATCCCCTTCACGCACATCTCCAAAGACTTCCACCAGGTTTCCGTTGCTGGCGCCGGGTTTCACGTTAACCCATTCACTTTTTCCATTCTGCACGCGAATGACGAAAGTGGTTTCCATGGTCCGGGCGACGGCGGACGATGGAACGAAGAGCGTCGGGTTTGGGCGTCGCACCGGCCACGAGACCTGGGGAAACATTCCGGAATGCAATTCCCAGCTTGGGTTCCACACATCCATCTCCACCGGCATGGTACGCGTCGTCACATCAACAGAGTCGGCAAGGCGGGCTATCGTGCCGGTAAACGTCCGACCAGGAAACGCCGGAACGGTGAAATTAACCTTGGCGCCTCGCTCGACTCCTGCAACGTAGACTTCCGGCACGGCAACCACCAGCCGCAAGTGCGACACTTGCTCGATGCGCACCATCGAGGATTGCGCCCCCGATCCCCCGGCGGGTCCAACCAACGCGCCGGGATGAACGTTTCGCTTGGTAATGACGCCATCGAAGGGAGCGGTGATGCGAAGGTAGCTCTCAATTTCTTCGACGGAATGAAGAGTGGCTTTGGCAGCGTCCTGACTATTCTGAAGGGCAACCACGCGGGCGCGGTCCGCATCGGCTGCCTTCTGCGCTACTTCGAGCTCGTCATCGGAGATTACGCCGGGCGTGGCGGCAGCCACCTTCAGCCTTAGATACGTGCTCTCGTCAGCAGCCATCTTGGCTTCAGCGGCGATGCGCTGGTTCTCCGCGCTCAGGAGTTTTGCCTGCGCTTCCGCCCTTTGCGCGACAAGCTCCGGAGCGACCAGCACGATGAGAAGCTGTCCCTGTTTGACTCTCGAGCCACGGTCGACTCCAATCCACTGAATGAAGCCCGTAACTTTAGGGAAAATTCTCACCTCTTCATAAGGCTGAAGCTCGCCCGGCAGGGGAATGGTCATATTCAGTTGGCGCGAAATCACCCGGACGGTATCCACTTGCGGGACGGTCGGGATTGCGGTGTCGGCGGCTGAGGCTTTGGAACTGCTTGCCGTGCCACACCCGCCCGCGAGAAGGACAAGGGTCAAAGCCAGCGCTGACGCGAGCATTGCAAGAAATCTGGGCTTCGCAGGCCACCGAAGCGCTTTTCGCAATGCCAGCCTGAGCCCTTCATTTGTCATTCTGATCGCAGCGAAGGATCTCGGCATTTCGCTCAGGGTAAACTTCGACAAGGATTGAAGAAGACGGCAAATACCGAGATCCTTCATCGCCTTCGGCCCCTTCGGATAGAAGCGGACGGCGGTTTTTCCGCAGGCTGCCAAAAGGTTGCGTTGGAGAAAAAAGCTGCGATCTCTCTCATAAAATGGCCTCATCATTCATCCGCAGATTCATTCGCTTGTGTATGCATAGGGGCTCTCAGGGTCCGAAGGATCAAGCGAAGCCGACGCCGTGCTTGCGCTTTCCTGTGCCATGGAGAAGACAGCGGGCAGAATCAGAAGCGTAGCCAGGGTTGAGGCGGCCAATCCGCCAATCACTGCGCGACCTAACGGCGCTGTCTGGTTGCCACCTTCGCCAAGAGCCAACGCCATCGGAACCATGCCCGCGATCATGGCCAGGCTTGTCATCAAGATGGGACGCAGACGCGTGCTGCCTCCATAAAGAGCCGCCACCATGGAGGAAACGCCGGTCTTTCGGCGATGCTCCTCGGCGAAAGTGACCAGAAGGATGGAGTTCGCTACCGAGACGCCGAGCGCCATGATGGCTCCCATGAAGGACTGCAAGTTCAACGTCGTGCCGGTCAGGAGCAACGCAAAGACGACGCCGCAGACAACCGCCGGCGTAGTCGAGACCACAACGAAAGCAAGGCGCATGGATTGGAAGTTGGCAGCCAGCAGCAGGAAGATGGCCACGATGGCGAACACCAGGCCAAGGCCGAGGTAGTTAAACGTCTGGCGCATGGGAGCCACCTGTCCCCGCACGTGGACGCTTACCCCTCGCGGAGGGGCACCCGCACGCTCGATTGCCCGGTCCACCTGATTAGCAGCCCGCCCGAGATCCTCCCCTTCCACATTGGCGGTTAACGAGATCATGCGCTCCATGTCAAAGCGGTCGTATTCACCGGTCACCGTCCCCAAGGAGAGACGTGCTACATCCCCTAAATTGGGGTGATTTGAAGGTCCACCTTTCATGAGTGGAATACTCGCTACGTCATCAATTGACTTCATTTCCGACTGGGGCACCTCTACCTGCACCTGATAGCCGATTCCCGACTCCGGATCCTGCCAGAAATTACGAGAGACAAAGCGGCTGGACCACGTCGCTGTCTCCAGAGACTGCGCAACCTGCTGGACGGTGAGGCCAAGCTGCCCCGCACGCTCGCGATCGATATCCACGTTCAAGCTGGGGTAGTCGAGGGGCTGCCCGTAATGGAGATCGCGGAGGTGCTCGATTCCGCTCATCTGGGCCCGTACCTTTTCTGCATAGGCGTGATTGGCAGCCATGTTGGGCCCATGGATAGCGACTTCAATAGGAGTTGGCGAGCCAAAGTCCATGATCTGGCTGACGACATCCCCTGACTCAAAAGTGAAGGCGGTATTGGGAAAATCGCGCACCAGCACGGGGCGCAGCCGCTCCTCAAATTCCCGGACGCGAATGTGAGCGCTTTGTTTTAACTGCACCCGCAAGACGGCTTCGTGCGGTCCGCTGGTCCAAAGATAAATTAAGTTAATCGGATAGCTTGGGGCATACGTTCCAACGTAGCCGATGCTGATTTCTAGGTTGCCGGGCCCGGCCAGCTTTTTGATTTCATCAAGTATTTTAAGGGTGATCTGCTCGGTGGCTTCGATTCGCGTTCCGGTGGGCGCCCGCAGCCGGAGCTGAAACTGGTTTTCAGGAATATGAGGAAAAATTTCGCGGCCGAGCTGCGGGCCGAGGAGAAGAACGATGAGCGCGGCTGCCAGCAGATAGGAAGCGACCAGAATGCGGCGCTTCTTCAACAGCTTCTGGACGGTATTTGTATACCGGCCGCGAAACCGATCGAACCGGGACTGCCCGGCGCTTTCTGCCTCGCTCCGATGGCGCTGCTTGTTCAGCCAGATATAGAGGACCGGGACCAACGTGCTCGACAACACGTAAGAGGCGATCATGGCGAAGCCGACCGCAAGTGACAGGGGCACGAACAACGCTCGCGTGACACCCACCATCAGGAACGACGGCACAAAAACCGCCAGGATGGAAAGCATGGAGAGGAAGCGCGGTATGATTGTCTGCCGGGTTGCATTCAAGACCGCTGGCGCCGCCCGGTCGGTCACTTGCAGATTGCGGTGAATGTTTTCGATTTCGACCGTCCCCTCGTCCACCAGAATACCGACGGCAAGCGCGAGCCCGCCCAGCGTCATGATATTGATCGTCTGATGGGTGAACCAAAGCGCGACAATCGCTGTGAGCAGGGCGAAAGGGATAGAGGTGATCACAATGAAGGCGCTGCGCCATTCGCCGAGAAACAAAAACACCATCAAACCGGTCAGAAACGCCCCAATGATTCCTTCCCGGATGAGCGACGCCAATGAATTCCTCACCCGGCCGGATTGGTCAAATTCATAACTGACCTGAATGTCCGGCGGAAGAACGTTTTCAAAGCGACCCATGCTGGCTTTCACTTCGTTGACAACGGCCAGCGTGGAAGCGTCCGCGCGCTTAGTAACCGGAAGATAGACGGTTCGGTGGCCATTCACCAGCGCATAGCCCAGCGTGATATCACTTCCATCCTCCACCCAGCCGATATCACGCATAAAGACAGTGGGGCCGGCGCCAGTGCGGATGGGCAAAGCTGCGAGGGCGTTGATGTCCGTGACAACCGCGTTCATCGGGGTGATGCGATCCAGGTTCCCCGTGCGGACGTCGCCCGCCGGAGCAATCACGTTTCCAGAAAGAAGGGCTTTCACTACTTCATCCGTAGACATGCGGTAGCTCGCCAACTTGTCCCGGTTGACGTGGATGACGATGGTTCGTGAGCTTCCTCCGAAGGTTGCGGGCGAAGAGACGCCGGGCAATGTTGTGAAGAGTGGACGAACGCGGTTGAGCGCCAGGTCCTGAAGCTCGTCCACGCTGTGCGTTGCGCTGGAAAACACGAGATAGCCCACCGGGACGCTGCCTGCGTCGAAGCGCAGCACAAACGGAGGAACCGTCCCGGCGGGCATGTAGGCGTGGGCGCGCTCAATATAGGCAATGGTCTCGGAAAGCGCCTGGTTCATGTCCGTTCCGGGCAAGAAAGAAAGCTTGAGCAACGCGAAGTTTTCGACCGACTTTGATTCCACGCTTTCAAGCCCGGCGATATAGAGGAAGTTATATTCGTAGTAATAGGTCAAATAACCTTCCATCTGGGCAGGACTCATGCCGCCGTAAGGCTGGGCCACGTAAATAACGGGCAAATTAAGGTTGGGGAAGATATCCGCCGGCATCCGGGTAAGCGCCAGAAACGAGCAGAGAGCAATCCCAATCGCCGCAACGATCACGGTGATCGGTCGCCTCAAGGCTGCGTGAACGATCCACATAATTTATGGAGCTCCAACACTGTTCGCCAGATTAAAAAACGGCGTTACATCGCCTTCCGCGGCCGCGACGTCGGCCAGCGCACGCCAGATGGAAAGGCGTGCCAGCGAATCGTCAATCTCTGCCTCCACCAGTAGTCGTTGGGCTTCGGCAACGTCGACAATCGTGCCCACGCCCGCCTGAAAGCGGGCGCGAGCCTGTGCCTCGCTGTCTCTGGAAGCTTTGAGCTCGATGGGCGTGTTCCCGGCCACGCGGCGCGCGCCTTCCAGGGTTGCGCGCGCCCTTTCCAACTGGCCGGTGACATTCTCGAGCGTCTGGTCCAAAAGCGCCTGCTCGCGGCGCCGGTTGGCCAGCTCGACTTTCCTGCGTTCACGAATGGAGGCAAAATCGAACACCGGAAGGGAAACATTAAGCCCCGCTTCCCAGTTGTGGACGTCGGCGCCAAGCCCATTGAATCCCGGGGCAGCAAGCCCTTTCGAGTTTTCCCCGCTGCCGCGCGCGGAGTCTAACGCCTCCAGGGTGAAGTGTGGATAATATTGATGGTCGAGCACGCTAATTCTGGATTGAACTTCTTGGATTCTTTTTTGTTCCACCACCACCGCCGGATGGTTGGTAAGCGGCGTTTCGGTCCAAATCTTTTCGGGAGGAATTTCGAGGAACGATCCGGTTTGGATTGCCACTGGAGTCCCCGGAATGCCCAGCAGTTCGGAAAGCTCGGCGCTTGCAACCTGCCGCGTCTCCTGGGAAAGGATGAGTTGAGTTCTGGCGGCAGCAAGCTCCGCGTCTGCGCGAGAAGCATCCGCCCCGGGCCGGAGACGGGCGTTAACAAGCGCATGAACCGATTGGGCGAACACGCTTCTCCGGTCCACGTCTGCTTGAGAAGCTTTCACTCGCTGCTCGTCAGCCAGCACCGCAAGACAAGCGTCGGTAACGGCGGTGGCCACGCCGAGCCGCGTCAGCACGACTTGAGCGGCGGACCGGCTGGCGCTCGATTCTGCTGAGCGCAACTCAGAGCGGCGATACCCAAAGTCGAACGGCTCCCAGGAAAAAAGAGCCCCGGCACCGCTTACCCAGAAAGCGCGGTTGGACGGAGGCAGAACGGTTCCTTGCGTACCCGTCAGGATGGTCGGAAACTGCGGCAGGAGCACGCCCAGGACGCTGTTCCGCGTGCCGCGCGCACCCTGGTAGAGAGTGTCCACGCGAGGTAAGTAATTGGTCTTCGCCACGCTCACGCCCGCCTTGGCCGCGTTGTAACTTTCAAGCGCCGCACGGACGGCGGGGTAATTTGCCAGAGCGTAAGCGACGGCCTGCTGGACGGTGAAGGTCTTTGGCTCAGGCGCTGGAGCTTGTGCTGCCAGAACTCGATGGGTTGAAATAAGAAGTATGACAACCGGAAGAAGATAGCGTTTTCGATTGGACAAAGAATTCTTGTACCTCCGAGTGGCTCTCCGAGCCTTTAACACGCAGGGAAGGGACCAAACCCCTTTACATGCAGGGTCATCGGTAATTCGATGCAACTCACTGAATCTGAATAGTTAAATTGCGGTAAAATCTTCTTAACACTATCTTAATAGTGGGCGAGAGCGAAAGCATCCAGAAACATCATGCTGAGAACGCTCGAAGAAGAGAGAGCAGGCTCGGAATGACACGAGTGGAAGCAGCGATCGCACCGATCCGATGAGCCGTGTTGGTTTTTCACACGTTCTCACGATGACCGGCTCGCATAATTCTTTGCTTCTTCTGTGAGGAATCACTCTGCGAACTTATACCCGATGCCTTGCACGGTCAAAATGAGGAGGGGATGCTTCGGATCGTTTTCGAGCTTCTGCCGGAGCCAGGCGACGTGCACGTCCACGGTGCGCGTGTTCGGCGTGGCTTCATAACCCCATACTTCTTTCAACAATTCGTCCCGCGAGATGGTCTCCCCGCGGTGCTCGATGAGATATCGCAACAACTGAAACTCACGGGCCGAAAGGGCAATTTTTTCACCGTCGCGCCAAACCGTGGTAGACCGGAAATTCACGTGGAGATCTCCGATCCGGTATGCCAACCCACCCTTCGCGCCTTGAGGGGGTCGGCGGAGCAATGCTTCGATGCGCGCGAGAAGCTCCATCATATTGAAGGGCTTGGTCACGTAGTCATCGGCGCCAATCTTCAAACCAAGCACCTTGTCCACCACCTGGCCGCGCGCGGTAAGCATGAGGACGGGCACCGCTGCCC
>JASHTR010000566.1 GCA_030040455.1 Terriglobia bacterium
TCACTCTGGCGAGCGGTGCAGCTTGTTGTGGACCACACGCTGGGCAAAGTAACCTTGGGCGACCTTCTCCGTAACGAGCAGAATATGTTCTCCTGGGTGGGTGGCCTGGTGAATTTACCTCCCCTGGACCGGCGCATTTCAGAAAGCATCGCATCGGCCCGCTCTCCTGTTCTCCCCAAGAGCCATTTGAACTGAACTGCCGCGCCGGATGTTGTGAGGACTTGTCCTGCGGAGCTATAAAGGTGAGGTTCCATGCCCCCAAAGATTCTCGAACGCCGCCGTGCCGCGCTCGGCAAAAGTTCCCGCCGCAGGCGGTCGAAGGGAAACCTATCCTTGGTGGGGAAAGGGCCGCGCCTCGCGCTCTCTCGCCAAAGCCAGAGAAATTGGACGCTGGCCTACGTCGGCACATACACCGGCAAGGACGGCAACGGCAAAGGCATCTACCTTTACGAGATGAACCCCTCAACGGGCGAGCTTTCGGAGGGCAAGCTTGTTTCGGATGTTCCGAGCCCCACCTGGCTCTCCTTTGATCCTTTCCAAAATCATCTGTACGCGACCAGCGAAACTTCTAACGGCAAAGCCACCGGCTCGGTCAACGCATTTTCAATTGACCGCTCAAATGGCCAACTGTCACTCCTTAACACCATAAGCTCCGAAGGCGCCGGCCCTGCCCATTTAAGCGTTCACCCTTCAGGCAGATATGTGCTGGTGGCCAATTATGGCGGCGGAAGCGTGGCCGTACTGCCTATCCTGACGGGTGGCGAGCTCGGCCCCGCCACCGACGTCAAAGCGGGGAAGGGCGCGGTCGGGAGCGAGCATCCGACGAGCGCCCCACCGGGAAGCTTTGCCATCAGCGGTCACGATGCTCCCCACGCGCACATGATCCATTCCGATCCCTCCGGCAGGTTTGTCGTCTCAACCGATCTTGGATTGGACCAGATCGTGGTCTGGAGATTTGACGCCGAGAAGGGCACGCTCAACAACCCACGGTTGCTGGCCTTGCCATCAGGAGACGGGCCGCGCCACTTTGTCTTTCATCCCAACGGCAAATGGCTTTATTCGCTCCAGGAAGAGGCTTCAACTCTGGCGCTGCTTGACTATGACGCGGCAAAGGGAGCGCTGGCGCTTAAGCAGGCCGTCTCCACACTGCCCGCGAGTTTTGCGGGCACGAGTTTTGGCTCGGGAATTACGATCTCACCGGATGGAAGATTTCTTTATGTGGCCAACCGTCTGCACGACAGCATCACCCACTTTTCCATTGGCAGGGGAGGGCGACTGGCGCGCGCGGGCGAGACCTGGACGCGAGGCGATTATCCACGCAGCTTCGAAATCGATCCCACGGGGAATTTCTTCTGCTCGTGCAACCATCGAAGTGATGCTATCACCACTTTCCGCATCCATCGAGAAACAGGAAATCTCACCTTTACGGGCCGCTACACGCCCGTCGGCAGCCCGGCGGCTATTGTCTTCCTCGCTCGATGAAGCCGGCAAGCGAGAAAGCGTCAGCGATTGGCGTTCTGAAGGCGATCGAGCAGATAGGCGCATTGCGGTCGATCCACCGCAAACCCGGTGATCGCGTAGCCGCGCCGGAAGTAACCCGATAACTGACGGCGGATTTTCAGTTGTGTTTCCCTGGCTTTCTGCAGATTGGGTCCCGCCTGCGTCCGGTCGTCTGCCGGCAAGGTGACCCGGGCCTCAGGCGGGGTTGACTTCGCCCGTGGCCTCGCTCCTTCCATCGCGCGGCGGACGCGGGAAGATTTCAACCACCATTCGCAAATCAGCCGATCACTTGGCAATCCCCGCTGGGAACGGCTATCAATGTTGCCGTAATAATCCGGCTGGTATCGGCGGACCACCGCGCCCAGGCGCTCGATATTCAGAAAAGCGTTCTTTGTCCGAAGCGGGTCAAAGGTCCACTGAACGCAATCGATCCCAAGCTGCAAAGCGTGCAGGCGTTGTTCCCACTTCAGGGCCTTTGCCATCCCTTGATTTTGAAATTCCGGCAATACCCCCATAATGAGCGAGTGAAAATATCGTCGCTCTCCATGCCAGGCCGGCATGGAGGCGACGAAGCCGATCAGGCCGTGGTGCGGGGCGAATGCGCCTAAAACTTGACCGCCCATTCCGTGGATGACGACGAAAAGCCTTGCGGGATAAACCTCGCGCCAGGCGTGACCCCAGATTCTTTTCTGCAAGGCGGCGCAGGCCTTGTATTCTTCGATGCTGCGGCAAGGCCGGATAGTGAATTTCACTTTTCTGCCTTTTATCTCCATGTCCTTCACAACGTGGCGTTTTTTAGCATGGCCGCGGCGTGCTCCAGCACGGCGCCGGTAATGTGGCTGCCGGAAAGCATCCGGGCGAGTTCCGCGGCACGCTCCCGCCGGTCGGCAAGATGCTTGACTTCAGCCAGCGTCCTTCCACCCCGCTCGAATTTTTGCACGATGTAATGGTGGTCCGCAAAACATGCAATTTGGGGAAGGTGGGTAACCAGAAGGACCTGGGC
>JASHTR010000567.1 GCA_030040455.1 Terriglobia bacterium
GCAGACACAGCGCTGAATCTTATAACTGAAATCAGTAAAATGCTCACAAAATTGCGCAGCCGCTTATTGCAAGCGAGCAACGGCCCGTAATCGCCGCCGCTCACTGTGACCTGTTGCCTATAGCCTGTAGCCCATTGCCTGTAGCCCATTGCCTGTAGCCTATTGCCTGTTCCCTGTATAGCCCGTTGCCTATAGCCTATGTCCTATAGCCTATTGCCATGGAACTGAGCACGCTCGTCATCTACGATATCGAAGACGACCGCTCCCGCACGCGCGTCTCCGAGGCCTGCAAGGACTTCGGATTGGAGCGGCTCCAGTTCAGTTGCTTCCGCGGCAAGCTTTCTCAAAATAAGCGCGAGGAGTTGCACGAGCGCCTGCGCCGGATTCAGGAAGAGTGGGAAAAACGCTGGAAGAAAGATTTTCCCGAAGCACCCGCCAAGCCCGTCGATTCACCCTCGCCTCCGCCCGAAGAAGCGAAGGGCACCTGGCAGCCCGCGTTTAAGATCATGATCCAACCCATCTGCGAAAAAGATATGAGGTCAGCGCTGTACGCCTACTTGTTTGTGGACGTACCGAAACCGGAGGGAAATTCTAATGCCTGAGCCGTTGACAATTCAGTTGAAAACACTGACACCATTGTGGACCGGTGGCGTGGACCAGACCTGCGACCGTCTCCATGAAACCGGGCTAATTGGTTCTCTGCGCTGGTGGTATGAAGCGCTGGTGCGTGGTCTCGGCGGCTATGCCTGTGACCCAACCGACAATTCCTCTTGCCGCGATGCGGATCACTGCGCAGCCTGTGAGCTTTTCGGCTGCACAGGCTGGTCGCGTAAGTTTTGCCTTCGCGTTACGGAAAACGGCGCAGCACTGGCCAAGTGTCTCGACCAAGCAAGTCGGCAGTTCACACTGCTCTTCTGCGAAATCAGGCCACTTTGTGCGGCAGAAAGGTGGCTATTGGCCAATACTGTTCGCGTGGCCGCGAACTGGGGCTCAATAGGCGGGAGAACAACGCGTAAACCGCAAAGAAACGCGAGCGTAGGCCGCGATTACGGCTTGATGTCGTGGGTGGATGGGCCGCAAGACGACTCTGCCAAGGACGCGGTAAAAGGCTACCTCGCCGGCCTTCAGCGGGGTAACCATGTGCAAGGCCAGGAGTGGCCTGACCTGCGCTGGTTCTTCTTCATTAAAGGCAGATTCCTCTTGCGCCTGAAGATTAATAACCTAACTGGGCTCTCTGAAAATGGCAAGAAGGAGATCGGAAACGAGCCTTATCAGCGATTCCTAAGGGGCCAGAGGGGCCAGCCAAATCAAGACGCCAAAAGTAAACGCGTCTTTTCGTTCCGGACTGGCGGGGGGCGTATCTGGGGTTACGCGCGGGATGCCAAAATGCGCGAGCAGATCATAAGGCAACTTCGTAGAGAGCTCGGCACCAATATAAACATTAAAACCGGTGAAGGGGTGATCCATGAGCTTTGATCTCTACGTAGACATGTACGGCCTTACGCTGGATGCGCCGACGCGCATCCGCCTGCTTGCAGGAATGGAGGGCGTTAGTGCGGTCCGTGACTACAAACAGCTCGTACACCCCGACGCAGCGCCTTACAACGCCTACATACGAGAAAATTTGTCTCGCATGCGGAAGATCGGCCTGCTTGGGGCGTCTCCGAATCTGACTGCACCCCCGGTTGGCTCCTGGTTTATCCAATTCACATTCACGCTGGCAAAACCGTGGATGAGCAAAGACGATGACCCCTTCTACGTCGCGGAAAGCGTAAATCCGGTTCGGAAAGACAAAGTATTCAAAGTTCCCGTGATGGCAGCGTCAAGTTGGAAGGGACTATTGCGCTGGACCGCGATGAAAGTGGATTTGATGGATAAGAAAGACCAGCTCACTGAAGAACGATTTGCAGAGCGGCGACTCGCCCACAGCTTCATATTCGGCGACGAGAAAGGTGAAGAACCAGGCGACGCCAAAGATTTCGCGGGGTTTTTAGACGATCTCAAACCTGGAGCGAAGGATGTCTATCGGCAAAAGGTGCGGCAGCAGTTTAATCTGGCTGATAACGCAGGCATGCCGCATTACAGAGGCCGGCTTAATTTTTATCCCACTTTCTTTGACACGATTGATCTTGAAGTCATTAATCCCCACTCCCGCAAGACCCGGGCCGGCACCCAGCCCATTTATCTTGAGTGCGTTCCCATTGGAGCAAAAGGTACGTTTAGCCTCCTCTATGTTCCCTTTGATCTCCTCGGTCGTGAAGGAGAAGAAGAAATTAAGTGTAAGGCCATAGCAGATTTGCAGCTTGTCGCCGAGGCCATCAAGGCCATGATGCTTACCTACGGCTTTTCCGCCAAGCGCACCAGCGGTTTCGGCGCTGCCGAAGATAGGATCGAAAACGGAAAGTTATCCACGCGTACTTGTCATCAGACAATGACCATGCTGAGTGACCTGCCGCAGGAGGTAAACAGTGTCCAGTTTTGACTGGCGGTCGCTCAAGAAGCATCGCGAGAACATACTGCTCGCCGAGATTGGCGCACTTCTCCACGACTGGAAAAAGTGCATGGACTGGGCGATCGTTAAGAACTGGAATAGGAATCCTGCTCTGACATCAAAGCAGCAGGCATGGCAACAAAGAAAAACACAACTAAATTCGATAGTGACAGATTTAAGTCAGTTGCTTGAAAAAATTAATCTGACAATAAGCAACGAAAAGACAGATCTGAAGATGATCGCCGACAAAGGAAGCAATCCAACTCAGGCTAGACAGAACCTCTCGCCTTTAATATATCTGCTTGGTTCATGCCACGGCATCGCACATTTTGAGAAAGGACTCAATAGTGAAACGGAGCAACTTGAGGCAAACTCAGACAGACTCAGCAATGCATTCGGCTACGAGTATTTCGAACCCGATAATCTACTTTCAAAATTGAATAACAGCATACGAAGCTATCTCGAATCACCACAAATGCTAATCTCGGATAGGTCAGCTGCCCTCTCCTCCTTGGTTTCGGTATTTTCTTTGGCTTGGGGCGATACTCGACGGCCAGTAAACGAAGTAACGCTCTGGGATTCCTCCTATACCGTGGCCAGCCTCTTCAAGTCAGAGCTGGCGCGGCACATGATCACAAAGGAGGAATGGCGTGAGGAGAATAATCTTC
>JASHTR010000568.1 GCA_030040455.1 Terriglobia bacterium
GGGCTCCGTCGGACATCCCGTTTTCCAATCAACTGAACACGCGCATCCCGTGGGTGGCCGTGCTTTTCACGGGTTTTTTTCCTGCGGTTTCGGAAGAGATGCAGTTTCGCGCCTTTGCGATTCCTTTCCTCAGGAAAATCACGCGGTCCTGGCCGCTGGCGCTGGCGCTGGCCGCATTTAACTGGGGTTTCCTGCACTCGGCTTATCCGAACGAGCCTTTCTTTATCCGGGGCGTGGAAGTGGGCGTGGGCGGCATCATTGTTGGCATCGTCATGCTGCGCTTCGGGATTCTGGCGACGCTGATGTGGCACTATTCCGTGGATGCGCTTTACACGGCGTTTCTCCTCCTTCGCTCGCCGAACCATTATTTGATGATTTCCGGCGGCGCTTCTGCCGGCATCATGCTGATTCCGCTGGTGGTCGCGCTCGTGGCCTACGCGGCGTCCGGCACGTTCACTGAGGAGCACCCGGTTACCAATGCGAGTGAAGGAATCTCCAGGGTTTCCGGCGAGCGTCGCGGCCCGACGCCTGACCTTTTGCCGGATTACCAGCCGCTCTCGCGCCGAAAGATGCTGGCGGCACTGTGCCTGGTGGTGATATTTGCCGGGCTTTCTTTTATCAAGGTGTATCACCTGGGCGAGGACACGAAGCTCGGCACCACGCGCTCGCAGGCGATGCGCGCTGCCGATGATTTTCTTAAATCCCGAGCTGTCGATCCAACGGCGTATCGCTCCGTCGCGTGGCTCGAGTCCAACGTTGATGCGCTGGCGGCGCGCTACTTCCTGGAGCGGTTGTCGGTGCCACAAACCGATCGTATTCTTCGCCGGGCGTCGCAGCCTTTGCTGTGGGAGGTACGGTTCTTCCAGCCCCTCCAAAAGGAGGAGCATCTTGTCTTTGTGGACGCCACGAATGGGAAAGTCTTCGATTCCCGGCATCTTCTCGATGAAGATGCTCCCGGAGCTTCGCTCTCCACTCCCCAGGCCATCGCGCTGGGTGAAAAGGCGGTTGCGGAACGCGGCTATAACCTTTCTGGCTTTGTCCTCCAGTCGTCGCAGGCGACACAACGCAAAGCACGGGAGGATTACACGCTCGTCTGGCAGGCCAAGCCGGGTGATCCGCGGAACGTGGCGGATGCTCTCTACCGCCTCCAGGTGGATATTGCCGGCAACCAGGTGACGGGCTTTTCCCGCGGTTACAAGCTTCCAGAGAAGTGGACACGCGAGCTGCAGGCCACGAAACTTGCCAATTCCGGGTTGTGGGGCATCTCGATTTTGCTCGCCGCCGGACTTATTGCCGGTGGCGTGTGGCTGCTGGTGAGGCAGGTGCGAAAGGGGGACATCCGCTGGCTCTCCGCCTTGAAGGTGGCTATTGTGCTGGTGATGATCTTGATGTTGGAAGAATTAAACGTCCTTCCTTCCATCAGCCGTAGTTACGACACTTCCATTTCGCTCTCCGCTTTCAGGTTGGAGATGGGAGTGAGCTTCCTGGCGGCCGTGATAGGCGGCGGAGCGCTTCTCTGGCTGGCAGTCGCGCTGGCCACGAGTCTTTATCCGCAAAGCTGGCAGGTGCTGCAAAAGGCGTCCCGCAGAATATGGCGCAGGGACGCAATCATTGCTCTCGTAGTAGCCCTCGCCGTTTCTTCCGGCCTCGAACGGCTTCTCGGTCTTTACGCCAATCATTTCCACGCTTACGTTCCGGTAAGCTTCTCAGCGCCTTCCTCGGCGTTTGACGCCGGGTCGCCTGGGGTCGGCATATTCTTCCGCGCCGTACTTTCGGGAGTGGCGGCAGCAGCGGCGCTGGGAATTCTTATTTATGGCGTTTGTTGGGGGTGGCGCCGACGCGCATGGTGGTTCTGGCTGGGCATAGCATTATTGCTGGTTGCGCTCGGTCCGGCGGACGCGCATTCCTACGCGGAATTCGCGCTGGGGTGGCTTGACCGCTTCATTCCCCTGCTCGTGACGGTTGCAATCCTCGTGTTGTTTTTCCGCGATAATCCCCTGGCTTATGTGGCGACGGCGTTCTGCTCCGTGGTTGCCGGGCCGCTGTTGGACCTATTCTCACAGCCGGTAGCATTTTACCGGTGGAATGGAGCGTTGCTCGCTCTCCTGACTGCCTTGGTTCTCCTCTGGCTCTTTTTGCCAGGGTCTCCGGGCGGGACCGGCAACGATGTGCCTCAGGCTGGCAGCGCTTGACGTCGCCTATTCCGCTCGCGAGGGTAGGAGCAACCGGGAAGTTGCAAAAAAACCTGCTAAATCGTTTTTAATTTAAGTGTATACATCATATGCGATCATATCTCTGCCGACAAAGGAGCGGCAGAGATGCAATCCCATTCGCAAGACTTGCGGGATCGGGTGTTATGGGCGCTGAATTGGGAGAACGTCCAACGGCGATTGCCCGCCGGCTGGAAGTCAGTCAAGTGTGGATTTACCGGGTACGGGAGCGGCGGCAGAAGACGGGCCAACGCAGCCGTTTGCAGATCGGCGGACATCGTCGTAGATGTCGCGGCGGCGGAGAAGGAGTCCGTACTGCGGGCTTGGATCGAACAGGAGCCGGGGCTGAGCTTGACGGAGTTGTGCGAACGTCTGGCGGGAAAGGGCGTAGCAATCCAGGTCGGGGCCTTGTGGCATCAGTCGAACAAATGGAAGCTGACATTCAAAAAAAACGCTGCGCGCCAGCGGTCGCGTCGAGGCGCATGCGCTCGCTTGCGAGTGTTAACGTGTGAGAGGCCGTGTCGATAAGGGCGGCGAGCATAACGAGAATGAACGGGAGGTGGAGTTCCCGTCGAGGACGCTTAGCAGCCATGACGTTCACTCCTTTTTGCTATGCCTCTTGGCTTCTTCGAAAGCCTTTCGCTGCTTGACTTTTTTCTGAACCTCGGACCAATTCGGCATCGCTTCAGCCCGTAACAGCGTGTTTATGTCCTCGTCGCCGGTTTCAATTGCAATGAACCCAAGAGGGTAGGCGACCAATACCGTCAGCTTTTGCATCTGGCTTGTATCGGTCGATTTCAGCCTGACGTTCGTTGACGTTTATTTGTCGCTCATGATTGTCAAACATGAGGTAAACATTGGCACCAGCAAGGAACAGGGAAAGCGCCCCGAGCGCGAATGCCATCCAATAAAGACCGTTATTCTTCATTTCTGGCCCGTAGCGGTGAAGCGGCAGTCCGCGCCTTCGGCGGCGACAAGGCGTACCATGTCGTGCTCCCGGATTACAAGGGAGTTGCTGGGGGACTATTTCCTCATCAAGTGGATGCCTGCGGCGTCCACAAACGGGCTTCGGAATTCTTCCCGATCGTCACCCTCGCGGGCCAACACTGGCGTGCTGTTGAGGTGTAGCCGGTCGGTGCCGCGCTCGGCCTTCGGCCCGCCCGCGCCGGTTTTCCGGGGTTTTCGCGTTGTTCCCATTTTATCGAAAGTTCCTCCTGTCTGAAGGCGCTGAAACCCCCGTAAACAGGGGAGGGGCTTTTTTTACTTTCTACAAAATAATCCATTTTGTCGAGAGTGAAAGTGGAACAGGGAAGAGAGCGGGTTTTGCGGCTGAGATTCGCCAGCGCGCGAAGCTCAATCTCGCCGCGTTGTAGAACTTACCCTTTTTGCGACAGGATACCGCCCAGCTAGAGCATTTCCATAAATAATGTAGCTTGCAAGGAGGGGACTTTCGTGGCAAAGTATGCTCATGCAAGCCATACCGGGTCCCCTTCGCAAGCGCATTCTCGAACTTTACGAGCGGGGCAAGAGCACCCAGGAGATCGCACAGTTTTCCGGCTTCTGCGTGGCGGCGGTGCGGCGCGTGCGGCAGCAGTTTCGGGAGCGCCGCACGCTGGAACCCCAGACG
>JASHTR010000569.1 GCA_030040455.1 Terriglobia bacterium
AATCAGGTGGAGTGCTGGTTCAGTATTTTGAGCCGCCAGGCCTTGCAAGGAGCGAGTTTCACCTCTCCCCAAGAACTCCGCCGGGCCATGGACCTGTTCATTGAAAGCTATCATCCTCGAGCTGTGCCCTTTGAGTGGAAAAAGGAAAAAGTGCATTCGGTCCACCCGAATGCATATTACTCTTATTTACGTCACTAAGTACTAGAGACCGTAGCAGCTTGACAGGGACGCATTCACCTGGTCACATTATGATGATGAGAACGTTCAGTTGCGGATCATTTAGTCGCGTGCCCTCTGCGCCTCTCGCGAAGCCCGCGGCAAGGCCCAGCCCGCTCTTCAATAGCCCTCGTCTGTTCATCCGGTCCCATCCTCGTTCTTGGGGGTTACGCTCGGCCCGCTATTGCAGTCACGACCTGGCGGCCATCGAGACTTCTCTTTCCTACATATAGATCCCGCAGTCATCCACATAGACTTTACCACCCGGGTCGAGGCCACTTACGCTAAGTTGCAGCCTCATGGTTGTCGGTTCTTTCCACAATCCAAGCGAACTATTCCATCTCTTAAGGGCAGGAAAATCAATGGTGGTAGCTATGGGCGTCCACACTCCAGGCTCAATGAACAGGGTTTTTCGGCGATAATGCTGGTCAATGGCCTTCCCATTTACATCTAAAATGGCAACATCGAGATAACCGCCTTTGCTTTGGGATCCGGTAACCTTTACGAATCCGAGACACGTGTATTTGTTGTTGCTGCTTACCGTCGCGTCTTGCGAAATCGCGCATCCCATCTCTCCGCAAAGCGCTCCAGCACCATCATGTCCTTCCCTTTTATCCCAAGTCATCGCTGTGGGGCCTTTCGATTCCAAATCCCATCCGTCAAGTGATTTTGAGAAGTCCGGGTTCCTTGTGATCGGTTGTATTTTCCCATCGAGGATGCCACACATCAATTGTGCTACGTCGCTGAGCACTCTATCTTCCGATAACGAAAATTGGTTGAGGCGGCCCCTGACTCTTCCATTTCTATTTTTTGCCCAGTCGTATAGACACCAAAGAGGGTAGCAACCCCACCGGTCTCCCTCATTAACCCATACCGGGGGCTTGATGACCGGATCGTGAAAGAACAATTCATCCAGCAAATCTTCCCTTCTTTGTTTATTCGAGAGATAACTTTCCACAGAATTTGCGCGTTGTAGGGCGTCACGTTCGGAAGTGGGAAGAGATTTGGCAGCTTTTATAACTTCCATGAAGGTAAGGGCGCATGCCTCATAATAATCGAAGGCCTTGAGAATCTGTTTTGCCCCTCCCTTCTGCTCTGTAGTTTGCGCTTTCGCCACTACGGATTCGAGCCATTGTCGGCTTTGCGCCATATCTTCCTTGGTCACAATGTCGAAATAATCATAATTCCTGAAGTTCAGCATGTAGCCTTTCGGCTGCCAAAATGACGATTGGAGTATTCTTTCCGTCCAAAATTGCTCCCAGTGAGAGAAATATGCCTTCAGCTCCGGCGCGGCCGCTTTCCCAACCGTACGCTCGTACCAATCGTCAAGTACGTGATCGATATTGATCGAGGGATCCCAAAGGAGTTTCCAGAGGACATAAAACTTGGGCCCCTCTCCCCAGCGAAAAGGGCTCACCTTGTCCTCAGCCTGCCTATCGTAATCTATATAAAAATTGGTCTCGGCAAAAAATCCCCGCACGCCATTTTTCGAGCCGTATTCGAGAACTCTTGCCATCAGATGAAACCACACTTTCGGGAGCATGTAGGGGTAACCCCATAGCCAGTCATACCAACCCAGGGAGGACGCGGTTGAATTCCACCATTCGGTGATTCGGTGGCCTTCGGCCTCAACTTCCGGATTACACCACCGCATTCGGTCGTCGGTCATGTAAACGACGATGTGCGGATTAATCTTCTTGATGTTATCCGGAGGCTGAGACAGGCCGCCATAGGCAAGGGTACCGAACCAGGTGTCAGGATATTCTTTCAATACGCTCTCGACAACCTTATTGGCCCATTCGAAATAGCTATCGGAAGAGTTTCTGAATCCTAAAAAATTCCTTTTCGGACCCTCTCCCAATCCGCAGCGATCGCACTCGCAGAAACGAGTGCTGTCATTCATGCCGAGCGAAAAATAATGCTTACCTGGATGTGTGCGGAAATACTCTTGGATATTTTTGCTTGCCTCTTCCACGATGCCGTCTGCTGAAAAGCATGGCTGCCAATTTGTGTCTGCATCGGTCGAGGGAATGTATCGCTTCCCGTCCAAGATGGGATAGAACTCCGGATGCGATTTTGCGTACTTACTTGGCGGGAACAGCCGGTTCAGGTTATGATAACAGGGAATCATCTCCGAGTTATTGCGGTTTCTTCTCGACCATTTGGCGCCGATATCTCCACTGACGTCCCGCCACTTATAGGCGGGTTCCTGGCGGATTTCCTCCCTCGGAACCGCAATCGTGGGTGAATGCGGAATATCCTCTCCGTATGGGCCCGGCATCAGCCATCGAACCCCGACGTAGCGTTCCAGAAATTCATAAATTCCGAATTCCGTTCCCCAATCCTCAGCTCCGGCAATCACAATGTTCTTGTTATCCGGAAACGTAATTGCAAATCCGTCCGCACCCAGGCTCTTTAGGTCCAGATCGAGTTGCCGCGTGTAGTCATCCTCGCCCACGTGGATGACGACCCTCCCGTCGGCGGGCAAGGCTGTCTCCATTGACAGCTTGGCATTGGTACTTTTCTCGATGCATGCGCTTAGCAATTGAGCTGCCCCGGCAACCGTCTTGGAAGCACCGCTGGAAATCGTAATCACTGCCAAGGGCTTTCCATGCTCAACAATGGTGATACCGTCGGCACTCACAGCGTTTCCGGCGATGGAGGAGGTAGAGTGACCATCGCGTGTCAACTCCAAAGCCTTGGTCATTTCGGTCGCCCCTGCCCCAGCAGACTTGAGCAGGGTGAAAGAGCCTCCCAGTGTTTTTAAGAAATGCCGCCGTCTCATACCTCATCCTCCATATCGATCGCGGATGGACCGGTCACACCAAGAACCACCGTCATGCGCCGTGCGCAATTGCGGCGGCTTACAGCAGCCGAAGTTACCCGCTCGGCATATCTTTCGACACCACGAGGGATTTCCAGGCCACGGTGCTGTGACCGACCCTATCGACGGTGGCGGCTCGCAATCGATAGTGGCCTGGCTGGGACAGTTTGAAAGTCATTTGCACGTCGTAACCTGATCCGGCCCGCCGAACGTCGGGAACTAAGTTTTCGGGCTCCAGGAAACGTTGGTCCTCAACTTCGGGACCATACAATTCCCAAGCGACCATGCTGTTATAAACGATGCCATCATGGGCGGCACCAAGGGTGTAGTAAATGGGCGCCGATTTTTGCACCACGTGCGCCACCGCTGAAATTTGCTGTCCGCCCGCGACCGGCCTATCCGAGATGTGTAGCCTCAGTTCCGGAGGCGTGCCACCCGCGCGCGGTGGAATCCTTGCTCCAGCGAGCACCGTGCGCTTTCCTTCTGTGTTGACTTCCACTTTGCCGTCTTCGCGGATGCGTACGACTTCGCGATACCCCTGTAGATTGAGGCCGGGAAAGTCTCCGAAGAGGTCAAACCCCACTCCCAGCTTCACGCACCGCTCGATCTCGATGAAGAAGTTACTCATCACGACCCGATACTTAACGCCTTCGCGGTTGATACACTCCAGGTTCAGTTCGGCAACGCCCCAGAACGGGCCCTTGCCGATGTATGAGTGTCCCATGTTATAGCCGGCCGGCAGCACGAGGCCACCTCAGCGCTTCGGATGAGCTCGGCCAGATCGCGCTTCGGATGCATTTTCGCATACGTGCTTAGATGGCGCGCTAGAGCCAGAACCTCTCCGTAAGGCACCGCGGCCAGATGGTCGTAGTTCCAAACCAGGAAGCGGGTGGCGCCCAAGTCGTAGGCGTGCGTGGGCCACCAAAACGTATCTTCTTGCTGTGTCTGCCCGTAGATGCTGGCGCCCCAGGTTTTATCGGTCAGTCGTGTGGCACCACGCAAGAAGCCGAAAAGAATGCTTGTAAACGCCTGAATATCATCTGGCCGGATCTCAACCCCATAGGTCATATCCATTTCCGGAAGGGTGCGGCGAGTTCCAATTCTACCCGTCGGTTCGAAAACAAAGGCTACAGGAACGTGCGGGTCCTGGGATAACTGGTAGGCTGCAGTGGCCTCAAATGAATCCCAGGAGAAAATATTCTCTTGCGCGAAATACATGTCACCGAGATTCACATCGGGCCGCGTCGCAAGTTCGCGCATCAGCTCAAAGGGATTTTGCTTCAGGGCTTCCGTGGCGAAATAGGTTTGAAATATCTCAAAGGCCGCTTGCGGTGAGATGCTCTTACGAAAGGCTTCATCCTTGAGCAGCCGGGGAATCAAAACGTGGTAACGCGTGATGGCCCCAGGCTCGTCAAGAAGGAAGGTGGGGCCCACATACAAGCTGCGGTAGAGAGATTCAGGATATTTGAGAACGGCGCGGCTGCCCCAATAGAAGAGGCCGAGTTCCTCTGCCCACGGAAGCTGCTCGGCATTGACGTTCACAAAGTTGATCCCCGCCCGCGCCATCTGCCGGTAATCATCGTGGGTCAGCAGCACGTAATCGTAATCGGAGCCGTCGTAGCGCCGGGTCTCATCCCTTTGCCGGCGATTGGTCACCTGGCCGATGAGAACATCCGTGCGAAGCATCATGACTTTTGCATCCGAGAGGGGAAGCAATGGAGCACCCTGGCTTAGCGACTCGCGAGCATAACGATGGCCGAGGTAGCGCACCTCAACGGGGAACGCCTCCGCCGGTGCGTCGGCTCCGGCAACAGGCCGCGGCATCAGATACTCCCATCCTCCCAAAGAAGGGAGCACTGCTTTCCCAGTGAGCGCGTTGCGATACTCCCGCGCAGGTAAAGAACCTTCTTGAAGCAAATATCGCCGCGTTCGTGACCGTGCCGCCTTGAGAGCGAGGGGTGGATAGCCCGCGCTCAGTAAAAAGACCTGGAATTGTTCGCCATTTGCCTTCGTGGCGCTCAGACAAATCCACTGGTGGTCTCCAGACGGGGACTTCTCGATGTCCCCCAAGGCCAACGTGAAGGTTGAAACCATTGAACTTCCGAACGTGGTGCTGCTTTCATGTCGATAGAGGGCAGTCTGACCCGGTTGCCCGATGGCGCCCTGCGATGTGGCGATGGAGGACGTGGGTTGGTCCTCGCTCGTAGGGTCAGAAGGCTGCATCATGGCGCTCGCCCCTGCCCCGGCGGGCTTGAGCAGGGCAAAGGAGCCCCCGAGTGTTTTTAAGACATTCCGCCGTTTCATACCTCATCCCCAGATCGGTAAGAGAGGGATCGATCGCCCGAGAACACCCGTGCCGGACCTTGACAAAGTTCCGCCACAAGTCCTTTCCGGACAGCGACCGGGTACTTTGCCATATTGCGGCTTTGTACACAGCGTGGAAGGCCTGGACGAGGCTGCTTTACCGAGAGGCGAAGGGGGAGGGCCCCAGGGAGCCCTGCCCCATCCGACGGAAGCAAGCTACCATACGATTGCGATTTGCCCCATAATCGTCCGGGCTCCAGCATACTGCCCACCAAGCTCACGGACTCCGAAGGCGGACGGATCGCTGATGTTGTCATTGACATAAGCCCACGTGGGGTGGTTGAACAAATTGATCGCCGTGGCGTTAAAACGCAACTTGATATTCTCGTGAAGCGTGAACCACTTGTACAAGGAGGCGTCGATGGTGTACCAGCCCGGATCACGGATCACGCTTTGGCTCGAGTCACCGAATCTACCTATGGGGGGGGCGTTCGCGGGGGGGGTGACGCCGGGGGCAAAGCCGGGGACGGCAAAGCAATTGATATTCAGGTACCGCTCATTGGGGTTGGTGTTCACGAGTTTGCAACCGGGTATTACGTCGGCGCGCCCCCCGACGAGACCGGTGCCCGAAGGATCATAGCCGGAGAAAATCACAGGGTATGGCGCGCCATCGGAGATGTCTATAAGGGGAGCAAAGCTCCAGCCCCCGACGAAGCCATTGACCAATCGGTTGCTGTTTCTACCGAACGGCCTGCCATGGCCAAATGGCAAATCGTAGACTATATTCATGCGCGAAGTAACCGGGGGGAAATTGGCATCCTGCAGTTCCAATCCCCGATCAAATTTATCCTCATCCGTATTGGCAAAGGGGCTGTCATATTCGACATCATACCCACCTGCCCCCCCTCCCCCCCTTGGTCGGACGTCTCCTTGGTCCACTGGATCATGCCCTGAAACAGCAAACCATTATGGTAACGGTGATCGAACTCAAGCT
>JASHTR010000570.1 GCA_030040455.1 Terriglobia bacterium
TTTCTGAATTCGGACCAGAAGGCCCTGCTGCAGGAATACTGGCGGAGGCTTGATTATGTAGCTCATGCGGTGAGCAAGATTCCTGGCGTCAGCACCGCGTATCGATACAATCCGAATCAGATTGCCAATCACACCGTGGGGATGGAAATTTTCTGGGATCCCCGCCGCATCTCGCTCACCTCGCATCAGGTGTCCGAAATGCTTGCGAAGGGGAAACCTTCTATCGTGATGGGTGGAGGAGGAAGGTTTGCGGTCAACAGCCTGGGTTTGAGCGCGTGGATGCTGAAGCCTGGGGAAGAGAAGATCATCGCCGGGCGGCTGGTGGAGATCCTGCGGCAGACTTCGTAACTGGACGCTCGGAGGGTGTAAAAAAATTCGAACCCGCCATGCTGAGCCCGTTCGCTGTCATTCTGAGCGTAGCGAAGAATCTCGGTATTTGTAAAATTAGGAAAATACAGAGATTCTTCGTCGCCTCCGGTTCCTCAGAATGACAGGCTCAGCGAGTATTTCAATAGACTGCCTAAAAAGCTAAACGGGGCAAAAAATTATTCCGGCAAGGCCGCCACTTTCTCCGTGTTGCCCGTTTCAAGCGATCGGTGAATGGCCTCCAGCGCTGCCGTAACCTGGCGACCGTCAATGCCGGTCACGCGGGGCGTGGTTCCCTCGCGCAGCGCGTAGAGGAAATCTTCGAGACACGAAGGGAAAGCCCCTCGCACCCGCCCAAAAATTTCCGCAGTGAGAAATCCTTTGGGGTAGGAGAATCTCTCGTTCGTGCTGATCTCAATGGACTCGCACTTGCGGTCCATGTGAAGATGCCCCGCCGTTCCGATCACTTCCATGAAGGAGTCAACGATGGAAGGAAAGGTATTCGGATACACCCAGGCGGACTCGAAGGTGGCGAAGGCCCCGGAGGCGAATTTCACCTGGGCCTGGATCACGTCGTAGGTGGGAATGCCGCGCGCCGCAAGCACTTCCTTGCGTCCCCAGGCTCTGGCCTCCACCGGCTCCGAATCCAGCCACCAGCGCATCAGGTCGATATCATGCGAGGAGAGGAACCAGGCGCTCGTCGTCTCTCCTGCCCAGGAAAGGTATTCCGTGGCTACATAGATGGTGTCATTTTTTCGCGCGGCGCCGGCAAGCGGAACGCCGATCTGGCCGGATTGGATGGTTTCCTTGGCCTGATGGTAGGAAGAAAGCCAGCGGTGGTTGAAGGAGACTTGAATCATTTTTCCCACGCGCCGGGAGATGCGGATCAGCTCGTCAGCTTCCTTGACGCTCGTGGTGAAAGGCTTTTCCACCAGCACGTGGCGGCCGGATTCCAAAGCGTCGCGCGCCGGCTCGAAGTGATGACGGTCCGGCGTGGCCACCACGATGGCGTCGAGGTCCGCGCGCTCAAGCATCTTGCGGTAGTCAACGTAGCCGTCGCGGATACCGTAGAGCGACCGGATTTCATCCACGCGGCTCGGTTCCAATGCGCAGACCGCAACGACCTCGGCGAGGGGATGCGCCGAGAAAATCTTGACGTAGAGATTTCCCATGATTCCCAAACCGATAATGCCCAGCCGGACTCGATCCATCGATCCTCCTTTCAATTCTCTCTCAGCAGCTTCAGGAAGTTTGTGCGCAGAATGTCTTCTTTTGCTTGGTCGGAGATGCGGGCGGTCAGGACGCGTCCCACCAGGGCGGCCGCCTCAAGATAAGGCATATCGGAGCCAAACAGAATGCGTTTGCTTCCCACGCGGGCGGTGGCGATTTCGAGGATGGTCCGATGACCCTGCGATCCTGTGATATCCAAAAACGTATTCGGCGCGCGCTCCGCTACCTCGATCGCCTGGTGGTAGCCTCGCCAGGTGACTCCGCAGTGCCCCAGAATGATGCGCGCGTCGGGGAATTCCCTGGCAATAGGCCCGAGCAGCGAGGGGCCGCAATTGCGGTCGGAATCCCACGTGTGCACCAGGACTACGGCTGCGGTGCGGTTGGCGTATTCCCAAACCGGGCGGTAGCCGGGTCCGTCGACGGGATAATTCTGCAGCTCGGGATGAAGCTTGATGAGCGGCGGCTGGTGGAAATTGCTCCAGCGCCCAAGCTGCTCAAGGGCCTCGCCCGCAGGCTGAGGATTCACGGTAATATATCCGCGAAAGCGGCGTGGGTGCTGCTCCAGGACCCGCGCCACTTCGGGGTTTCCTCGCGGGCAATCGTTATAGCAAGCCAGCGTCGAGGTGACGGCAAGGACCTCAATATTCAACAGGTCCATCACGCGAAGCATTTCTTCCGGATCGTGCTTGTACGAAGGGAAGTCCGGCTGCGCGCCAATGTGTCCATGACAATCGTAGATGGGAACGGGAGATCTCACTCATCGACCTTTCTGAGCCGGATTATTCACGAACCGTCATGTGGAAAACCCCATGCACCGTTTTATTAACGTTCGCAAATGATAGTGGCGGCGTTCTCTGGTGTGGCGCTCTATGAGCGTCGAAAAAACAGCGGTCGCAGACCGCCGCTACAGCGCTTGTGTCACGATAATTTGCAGTACTCAGTCATCCTCTCCCGATACGCGGCCAAGGAGCTTTTCGAGCGTGCCGCCGGCAATGGCCAGGCGGTCGTCATCGGAAATCCGCGCGCTGGCCAGCACCGCGAGCGCCGCGCCGGGCG
>JASHTR010000571.1 GCA_030040455.1 Terriglobia bacterium
AAGATGAAGCGACGTTAGTGCTTGAGTTTTATAATGCCATCCAAACGGGGCAAGTGGATGTGGCATCCCTTACCTCGACGCCCCCAGGGTGCAAGCGCGAAAAGGATGGGACTCTCGTCCCTGTACCGCTCGAGATTCAACCAATCGAAATTGCTGCGCTGGATAGGGGGGGTAATTGGGGGAAGGCTGGGGCGCAACACTAAGAATAGCACCGTCATTTAGCACTTGTTACGTGGAGATTCTACATTTTTTGAGCCAAAAGTTTCTGAGGAATCGCCTAATGCTGTCATTCTGAGGGAAGCGAAGAATCCCCGTATTTCGCCTTGCACCTTTGAGACTTTCGGCGATGTTCGCGCCGCGATTCAACGGGAGAAGCAAATCAAAGGGGGGCTTCGTGCGAAGACGGTGGCTTTGATCGTCTCGCAAAATCCCACCTGGAGGGATTTAAGTCAAGGCTGGTTTGGTGAAGAGAAATCCGGGGATTCCTCGCAGAGTCTACCCTGAGTAATACGGGGATTCTTCGCTCCGCTCAGAATGACAGCACCAGAGGTTTGCCCGAACCCCTGGAATTAAATGTCGAAACTCCAAACAACTTGTTGCAGGAGCTGGATCACACCCGTAAGGAGCCAATCATGCGATGGACGAAAATAGGGACGGTAGGCGTTGTAAGCCTCCTGATTGTGACGGCGGCGGCCGCGGGCCAAAATACCGCAAAGACACCCGAACCCACGAAGCCTCTGGTCCCTCTCAAAGTGAATGTGGTGTTCAGTGAATACGAAGGTGCGAAGAAAGTCAGCAGTTTGCCGTATGTACTTTCCGTCAACGCCAACGACCATTTTTTTCGCGCGCGTGCCAGCTTGCGCATGGGAATTCGAGTTCCTATTTCCGTCGTAGGAAATGGTCTCCAGTACCAGTACCAGTACCAGGATGTGGGTACCAACATTGATTGTATGGCTAGATCGCTTGACGGCGGCGCCTATGAAATCGAATTATCGCTGGCGCGATCGTCTGTATACTCGCCGCGCGGCATCAGTTATCGGGGAGAAGTACGTGAATTGAGCGGCGGTTCAACCCCAACCACTACTCCTGGAAGCAATCAGAAATCTGCCAGCGAGTCGAATGTTTCTCACCCGATCTTCAGCCAGTTCAGTGCTGACCTCAACCTCGTAATGCATGACGGCCAGACCATCCAGAGCACCATGGCCACTGATCCAGTCAGCGGACGTGTATTGAAAGTGGATGCGACTCTGCACGTAGTAAAATGATCCCATAGTGAAAATTATCGTGCTGGATGGTTACACGCTGAATCCCGGGGATTTATCGTGGGACGGCTTCATGAGGCTTGGCACGGTCGAGGTCTACGACCGCACTCCGCCCGAAGCGGTCGTCGAGCGAGCGTCGAGTGCGGAAGTGTTGCTCACCAACAAAGTCCCGCTTCGCGCCAAGACGGTGCGCGCGCTCACAAGTCTCCGCTATATTGGCGTGCTGGCGACGGGATACGACATCATTGACCTGGCCGTTGCGCGGGAATTGGGGATCACGGTGACGAACATCCCCGCATACGGGGCCGACTCCGTGGCCCAGCTTACCATCGCACTGCTGCTGGAGCTTTGCCATCACGTTGGAATGCACAATGAGGCTGTGCACGCCGGAGAATGGTCACGAAGCAAGGACTGGTCCTTCTGGAAATCACCTTTGATGGAGCTTCAGGGCAAGACCCTGGGGGTGGTTGGCTTTGGCCGTATTGGACGACGAGTAGCGGAAATCGCCCACGCCTTAGGGATGTCCGTGTTGGCATCCACCACGCGCCATGAGAATCCCCCTCTCTATCCCGAATTCGAATGGGCAACCACAGAAGAAATTTTAATGGCGGCCGACGTCGTCAGCCTTCACTGTCCGCTCACGGGCGAGACCCGGGGGCTGATAAATGCCTCACGGCTGGCGCTGATGAAGCCGGGCTCTTTTCTCATTAATACTTCGCGCGGCGGCCTTGTCGTTGAGCAGGACCTGGCCGACGCGCTGAATCAGGGCAAGATTGCGGGAGCAGCACTCGACGTTCTCTCGGGCGAGCCGCCCCCGAACGATAATCCCCTGCTCCACGCCAAGCATTGCATCATCACGCCGCACCTCGCGTGGGCTACAAGGGAAGCCCGCGCGCGGCTGATGCGAACGGCTGAAGAAAACCTTGCCGCGTTCCTTTCCGGCCATCCGCAGAATGTGGTTTGAGATTGCGTCTCAACTCCATAGCCGGTCCTCGTAAGATTTCCTTTCCTTCGTCTCAGTCGAAGAAATCGCGATCCTCGTCGGAGAGGTGAGCTTTGGCTGCCCGGACGTTGAAAGTCACACCGAGACCCGGCTTGTCCCAAACGTCGATGAAGCCATTTTTGACGATCGGGTCCGGCAAGCCCTCAACGATGTCGTACCACCACTCCGGCTGGCCCACCGGATACTCGAAAGCGATATAGTTCTGCGGGAGGGTTGCTCCCATCTGTACTTCCGCGGCCAGTCCAAAAAGCCCGTCGAAAATTCCGTGCGGAGCCACCAGGATGCCATGCAAATCGGCATACTCCGCAATCCACTTCAGCTCCGCCATCCCGCCCACGTCTTCCGGGTCGGGGCCGATCACATTCACCGCCTGATTTTCGATGAGATCTTTAAAATTCTCCCGAAGATAGATCTCCTCTCCGGTGTGAATCGGAGTCGACGTGCTCTCGGTGACCTGTTTGAAGACCTGGGCGTTCGGGTAAGGCGTGTAGTCGCCTGTGATCATGTCTTCGAGCCATGTAATGTGCAGCGGTTCCACCGCGCGCGCAAACCGGATGGCATCCTTGGGTACCCAGCCCGGCCCGCAATCCAGGGCCAGCCCGACTTCATCGCCTAAGACCTTCTTCATGGCTTCGACGCAGGCGATGACATGGTCGAGGCCGCGTTCCGTCAGGAGGCCGTAATCCATGTGCGGCGGTCCTGTTCGTGGTTGGTCGTACCAGGCGTCCGGGATGGCGGTCAGCATCGCCGGATTATGGAAGGCAACTGGCTGTTTGATCAGTGTGTAGCCTTCTTTAGCCTCCTTCACGCTCGCCGCGATCTCGGCGTAATCCTGCGGCGTGCGGGGTATCCTGCGCACGTTGTTAATGGAGTTTCCGTAGGGGCGGACGCGGTCCCGGATCTTTCCCCCCAGCAGCTTATAAACCGGCAATCCGGCCACTTGCCCCGCGATATCCCAGAGAGCGATTTCGATGGCGCTGACCGCTGCACCCCAGGGCTTGAACGCGCCCATCCGGCGGATCTTCAGCATCACCCGCGCCACGTTCGTCGGGTCTTCGCCCACAAGAAAGTGCTTATAGAACAGCACCATCGGCTTGAGATACGGCTTGGCAGACTCCGCTTGACCGTAGCCGGAAATGCCTTGGTCGGTGACGATTCGAACCGTCGGGTTGCGACCGATGATTGCGCATTTGAGGTCTGTAATCTTGATCGATCCACTCCCTGTACGATTTTGAGGGAGTGGCTGACCGCCCCCCGGCTGAGCCGCAAGCGACGTTGCGGCTGCGGCCCCCGAAAGCGATCCGAGAAATCCTCTTCGCGTCCAATGATCCATGAGCTCCTCCTGTTGGAAAGTAACGAGTTGTCGAGAGGCCAAAGGCCGAACGCGCTCGCTTTTGGCTTTTGACCTTTAGCCTGCTAAACCTCAGTGTTCCTTGAGCCGCTGCTTTGAGCCTTGCGAAGCGGCCCAACTGTTGAATTCTTCAATCATCTGGTTCGTCCAACGGCCATCAATCTGGCCAGGCGTGTATTTCTGCTCGCGAAGCATCATCATTCCCCAATCATCAATGAGATGGTCCATTTCAGCATGGTCGGCCACCTTTTCAGCCAGTTGCGGGGGAATAAAAGTGACTCCTTCCGGGTCGCTGACGGCGATGTCTCCGGGCATCACCGTAACCTGGCCAATCCGGATGGGCACGTTGATCCCCATCAGCATCACGTTTCTTAACGCGGAAGGGTCGGTTCCGCGGGAAAAAATCTCAAATCCTTTAATGTCCCCGATTTCGGCAGTGTCGCGCACCGAGCCATCCACGATCAATCCGTCAATGGGGAGCGTGCTACGTTCCTTTGTGGAGACCGAGGTGCCAAGATTGGACCCAATGATGGTGCCGTCTTGGATCTTGCCGAAAAGATCCACCACCATCACGTCGCCCGGCTGGAGCGTGTTAATGATCCAGGAGTTTTCTCCGCGGACGGTCTCACCCTCCTTTTTGCCGTTGGCCCGGATAACCGAATCCACATCCGGCCGGTAAGGCATGAACACTGCTGTCACCACGCGGCCGATCAGCCTCTGGCCCGAAGGGTTAATCACCTTCCAGCCGGCCTCAAATTGGTTGTGGTAGCCCGCCCTCAGCAACACTTCCCAGGCTTGTTCGGCCGTTGTGTCCTTAAGGCGTTGTAGGACCGAGTCGGGAACATCCGGGCGTCCGTCATTAAAGCGCGCGCCATTCCAATCCGGCGTGAATTCAACGAGCTGCTCCTTCGAAAACAATCCAAGCTGCGCCCATCCGCTGGCGCTCAAACCCAGCACCAGAACGACCAAAAGCAGTAATGAGAAATTCCTTTTCATGTCTCTGCCTCCTCAGTGAAATGTTCTCGCTATATATGGCGATATCGATAATTAGGCGTGGTTAGTGCATCAGGGCACGGCTGAAGAGTCTGTTTTTTTCACGCCTCCCTATGCATAGGGGATGTGACGGCTGGCCATAATCCCCTTGAGGTAACCGACCGCAAAGATTTTGCCCAGGACGCCGTATCCGGGGTGGACCGGGTAGTGGAACAGGCTGCCCTCTTGGGCCTCACCGTCCAGGATCGGATCGTGGTCGGGACGCAACGCGCCGCGAAAACCGTTGTCGTAGAACGTTTGGAACATCTCGCCAAAATCGGTTTTCCCGTTATCTTGAAAGACCTCGACAAAGTTGTCGCGGGTGCCTTGAAGATTGCGCGCGTGGATGTAGAAAACTTTCTTGTCCCGGCAAAACTCTCGCGCCAGCGCCTTTAGGTCTACACCCGGGAAAAGGGAAAATACCCCCATTTCGAAAGTGACGCCGTTTATCGGACTCGGCACGATCTTCATGACGCGGCGATAAGCCGCCGGGCTGACGATAATGCGAGAAATGCCGCGGAGCAGAGGCACGGGAGGATCGTCAGGATGGAGGGCCATCTGCACGTTGGCCTTCTCGGCCACGGGAATCACGGCTTTCAGGAAATATTCGATGTTCTGCCACATCTGCTCTTCGCTGATGCGCCCCCACTTCGTAAGACCCAGCTTTTCGGCGTCCTGAAGGTTAAATGACATGGTGGAGGCTCCGCCGCGCCCCGGATACTGCAGGTTGGAGCGGTACCAATCGATTCCCGCCATAAAGTCATAGCAAACCATCGGAATGCCAACTTTGCCGAGCGCCTCAATGGCTGCAATGTAGTTTTCAATCTCTTCATCCCGGCCCGGCAACCCGAGCTTAATCCTATTCGCGGGCACCGGATGGCTCTCAATGCCGGCGATCGTCAGCCCAGCCGCCTCGTAGGTCGCCTTGATCTTTGCGACCGTATCCACATACTGGCTGCGAGGGACACGACTCAGCGGATTGGCTGTGCCTGCAATCGCGTGAGTCACTCCAATTTGCTCGGACAATTTGACCAGGTGCGGATTTCTGTCGCCCCAGATCAGGCAAATTTTAATTTTTTCATCCCCGGAGTTTGACTTTTCTCCCGACGGCGACCCGGGCAGCGCTCCGGAGACCGAAGGCAGAGCTGCGGCAGCCACTGTTGCCAATACTCCCTGTAGACACTCACGACGGTTAGGCTTGAACATGCTCGTTCTCCTGATGCATGGCGGTCTATGACTACCCCCTTTGGAGTGCGGCGGCTTGCCGCCGCTTTTCCCAAGGCCAGCTTGCTGGCCACGGGATATTCCTTCAGCACCGCGAGCCAGCTCGCCGGCACAAAGCGGCAGCACGCTGCCGCGCTCCAAGGCTCCCGCATACGTAAAGAGGCGTTGGACGCACCCCGCTGGATTCCAGCTTCATCAATGTGACTCGCGGCAAAGCTGCCTCTCTCCACGTCACCCCCCAACGCGGCAACGGACCGCGTATAAAGAGTGATGGGTGAGGATAAAAAGCGTGCGGTGGTCCTTTCCTCCAAAGATAAGATCGATCGGGCGCTCGGGGACGTCGATCGTTCCCATCAGTTTGCCGGAAGCAGCATACACGAAGATCTGTCCGGCCGCGAGGTAAACATTTCCGTTTTGATCCTGGGCAAGGCTTTCTCCGCCCTGATCGGCAAACAACTGAAGTCCGGAGAGCGTTCCATCGGCATTGACGTGGCCGCGATAAGTTTTCTCCTCTGCTTCGTCGCTGACGTAGAAAGGGCGTCCTGGGATTGCTTTCACCAATCCGAAGGCCTGCAGAATATAAGCCCATTTCGTTCCGAAGTATGGCTCTCCCTGAAGAAAGACTCTATCGGCCGGGATGAATATCGCGTGGTCCGGAGAAACATACTGGAAAGCCTTTTGAGTAGACATCAAGCGGATGAACATTTGCTCCAGAGAAACGTACTGGTAAGTTCGGAGTGAGAGTGTGTCCGTAAAATCACCGTTAACCCAGTAGTTGACGGGTAGAAGCGCTGTCATCCCGGGGCGTTGCGTCGCCGGTTCGGGCTGGAGAACTGTAAGTTGATCTTCCGGCGAACCCGGACGGAAGCAGTATACGGTCATGCCCTTTCCGCCCGAAGAAACGACGATGAGATCGCCTGCTGCATCAAACGCGAGGTTCACCGGGTCGAGAGGATTATCGCGGACGAGCGTTGTTTCCCCGGTCTCCGGAGACCACTTGTAAATACGCTGCCAGTGCGCGTCCACAAAATACACCTGGCCGGCGGGATCGACGGCCGCGCCGGAAATGTTGAAAAAACCGGTCGCCAGCCTCTCGACCCGCGCTCCCGGCGCCACCGTGGGACAAGGCTTGTGCTGTGGCCGGCGAACCGGATTGCCGGAAACGTTCAACCATGCGAACTCACGGTCGCGGACCTCCACGTGTTGCGTCGGGTCAAAAATGGAATTGTCGTAGGAGACCTTGCTGGAGCGCACATATTGCCGGCAGCCTCCCGACGCATCACACTGCGCCATCGAGCTGTTGCTATCGACGTGAACGTTGCGAAACCGTATATCGCTCGAGTCTTGAATAAGAACCGCGTAGGGAAAAGGCTCATAGCTGTGAACCACACGGTAGCCGTGGTAGTTCGCAATCGTAATGTTCTTAGACCCTTCAATCTCGAGGGAGAGCGCGAACGGGCTTTCTCCGCTCTCCTCCTCGGTTTGGAGGGCGTCTAACTCCCAGTGGGCAACGTTACTGAGCTTGATCTCATTTCGAACGTGGTGCTCGCAGGAAAGCTCGTAGACGTGTCCTGGCGTCGAAGTGTTCGAGATGTAGAGACCCGCCTGAGCGAAGGTGTCCGGAGTCCAGATATTCGCAAACGTTCCGCCGCCTCCGTCCGTGATCCATAAGCTGGGATACTGCGCGTCCCAACGGCGATGAATGTCCGGATCGGCGGTGTGATCATTGTTATAGGGATTCAACCGCTTGTCGTCCGGGAAATAGGTTCCATGCCCTCCGAGGAAACGCACGTCGTCCATCAGCGAATCCTTCCCGGCCATCCACATTGCGCCCACCGCCCGGCTGTTGATGCCGCCGGTGTAGAGACCAATTCCAGTCACGATGTCGCTTCCACCACGAGGCGCCTCGATCAGCGGCTTGGGCGTGCCTGGTCCTTGGAAGGCGGGAGTGGAATCGAGAATATCAAGCTGCGTTGTGCTCGGGTGAAGGCCGATCAGGACCGTGTTCGGACGCAGCCGGAGCGTATCCGTGATGATGTAGTGCCCGGAGGGAATGTAGAGAACGCGATGCTCGTCGATCGCCTTCTGGATCGCCTCCGTATCATCGGTCGATCCATCTCCCTTCGCCCCAAGCGACCTGAGGTTAACCCACGTGTTGGCAGGCGGCAGCCCGCGAATGGCCGGAGGATCCGGCGGCGGCAGAGCCTTCAGGGGAACCGCTTCATAGCGGGTGCTGATTTCCCCTGTTGCGCCCGGATACGGCAGGGTGAGACCGTGCGAGAAGATGTTGACGCGATAGACCGGACCGTCGCCCGCAACCTTGTGCTTGCTCTCCCGAAAAAGAGCAAATGCCGGAACATCACGACAAACAATATTCTCCAGGTTGATCTCGGTCATGCGGCTGTTTTCATTGCTGACGATGACGGCGGGCCCGCGGATGTTCTCAAAGCGGGTGTCTTCTACCCAAAGCTCATCGGAATAATGAGGGTCGATGGAAATCGCGGTGGGAACGTTCCGGAACTCGTCGTGAACGAGCGTAAGACCGGCTTCATTCTCCCGGATGGCTGCCTCCCGCTGGCCGTCAAAGCTCGAATCGATCAGTGTAAACTGCCAGGCGTCCGAGGGCTTGCGCGTCATGATGCCGTACCGTCCACCGTAAAAGCGTAAATCTTCCGCCTCGTTTCCTACATCGAAAATAGCGGCCAGGCCGGACCCGGTGTGAAAATCCATGTGGGCGAGATAAGAGTGCTGAGCCGCGTGGAATCGAATACAGATGGCAGCCGGGTTGCCACTGCCTATTTCGAAATCGACATTGCTCATCGCGGAATAGAACGTGCCGGCGTTGGCATCCGGAATGGCATGGTTCGGCGGCACAGTCCCCGGAGGCGTTGGCGGCAGGCGGAAGAGAAATGCCAGGAATGCCCGGTTGGCAACTGCATGGCGCCCTCCCGGACGGAAACCGGCGAAGAAGAACATGTAACCGATCCCCTGCTGGAATCCCGGCGTGTTCGCCGCCAGGATAAATACCGGCCGCCTTGCGCCGTAGCCCACCAATCGTATTCCCGGCCATACGTAAATGGTTCGGGTGATCCGGTAGCGCCCTTCCGGAATAAACACGATGCCCTGGCCGGTCATCTCCTGAGCTTTGTCGATTGCCGCCTGAACGGCCGCGCTATCGTCGGTTTTGCCGTCGGCGTGAACGGGAAAATGATCCGGCGTCAGGTAAACGGCTTTAGGGTCGTCGAGCCGTACAGGATAGAAGGACGCCCCGAAAGATGGAGGGGCGATCAGCAGCAAAATGGCGCACGACAGCAGGATTTTCGTTTTTAGCTCCGGAGCCGGTTGCCGCGAGATTGCTTTTCGTTCCATTCCGTCGTGGGCTCAAAGAAAATTATCCCGGGTTGCGGACGTTCGTTCGCGACCTCTTCGTTGAGTGTCACGCCAGGCCCGGGCGTCTCGGGGACAGGTTTGACCCTTCCAACAGTTCTTTACGTATGGGGGAGCCTTGGAGTGCGGCAGCGTGCTGCCGCTTTACGCCGGCGAGCGGGCTCGCGGCGCTTAAGGAATATCCCGTGGCAAGCAAGCTGGCCACGGGAAAAGCGGTGGCAAGCCGCCGCACTCCAAAGGCGCGGTCATAAGTAAAGGCACTTTCGACGCACCTAGAACATCAGTTTCAAAGCAAATTCGAACTCGCGATTGTCGATATTGGTGCCCGTGATTACCCCTGCGGTAGGCGAGCCGATCGCTGTGTTTAAATCGGCAACCGAGAAGCTTGGCGTATTGAAGGCGTTGAAAGCCTCGGCCCGGAACTGCATGTTGAGCCGCTCTGTAAGCTTAGTGTTCTTGACGACGGCGAGATCGAAGTCGATCGTGCCAGGGCCGAAGAGGAGGTCGCGGGCGGCGTTTCCAAAAGTATTCTCGGGCGGCGCGACAAAGCAGGCCGTGTTAAACCACAGCGATGCGGTCGGATTGGAAAGCGCGCCGTTGCAAATCCGGTTTGGCCAGCTTGGCGCTCCGTTGTTCACGCCGCTGTTCAGACTCAGTGAAAACGGCGGTCCGGTGTTTATGGTCGAAATGCCGTCGAACTCCCACCCTGCCACAAGCCGGCTCAGGAAACTGCTGTTTGCAAACTGGCCTCCCTGCCCGAAAGGCAGCATGTAAACCCAGCTACCCGTGAACCGGTTCTGAAGATCCCAGCTCGAGGGGCCATAGGCGGCATCCAGGTTAGTAACGGTCTGCGCCTGTCCCATGATCGGCTCATCGTAATCCAAGGACTTCGACCACGTGTAATCCACCAGGAATTGGAGACCATGCGAGACGTTTTTTTGCAGTTTCAGCTCGAGGGCGTGGTAATTCGAGGAGTCGCCCCAAGAAAAGTAATCAATTGTGCTTAAGTTGTCCAGGGGCTGGATGAGCCGACGGGAAGCTAAAGATCCAGAGCCGGGCATAACCTGGTTAATGTTGTACTCCTGCTCCAGGTGGATTCCCCGGCTACCGGCGTAAGCGATCTCGAAAAGAAGGGTTGGAGCGATCTGCCGCTGAACGTCCAGATTCCAATCTTCCATGTACGGAGTTTGATTGGCAAAGGCATAGCCATAGATCACGGGGGCAAGCGCGTTCAGCGCCGCCGTTGTGAGCGGCTGGCTCGTCTCCGGGGGACCAAACAGGTCGTTGATGGTGGGAATGGTCGCAAATTGCGCTGCGGTAGGGTAAGTTGGCGGCGAATAACTTTGCGCAACGGTGTACGGAGGGAACTGTCCCGGGTTACCGGATCCAGTGATCGGCAGAGGAAAATAGTAAATGCCGAATCCACCGCGCACCACCGTCTTGCCGTTTGCGGTGGGCTCAAAAGCGAAACCGACCCGAGGCGCGAAATTATGATCCTGCGTTCGCACGTCCACATCGGCGGGAGTGCCGTTCACACCGGCATAGATCAATGCGTCCGTCGCCGGGTCAAAATTCGCGATGCGATTGTATTTCTCCGTGGGACTTCCAAATCTATCCCATCGGATGCCGAGGTTCAGCGTCAGCCTCGAGCTCACCCTCCAATCATCTTGCGCGAAGGCGGACTCTTGACGACTCCTTAAGTAGTAGGGTGAGCTTAGATACCACCGGATGCCACTGGTTGAATAACCCAGCAGCATCGTGGCCATTCCCGAGCCGGCCAGCGCCGAAGGATTGAGGGGATTGTTGGTGAAGTTGTCTTCGAAATTCGGCGCGCCCCGCGTGTCATTACCGGCAAACGGGTCGTCATCGTCGTTAATCCCTCTGAACCCAAAACTGAGTTGGTGTCGCCCCTTCACCCACGAGATGGTGTCTCCGATCTGCTCCAGGGTATTAATCGGTTTGACGGGCAGAAACGCCGGGCCACCGTCCAGGCCGGTGAATTCCTGCACCGTAATATTAGGCAAGCCTGTTGCAAATTGGTTAACGTTGATGTTCTCCATGCCGAGGGCCGTCGAGGAATCGAGGCCATAATCGGACTGAATGGTGTAAGGGTCGGTCCGCGCATACCCGCCGAGAAAGTTGTTTACGAGAGTAGGGGAGATAATATGCGTTTCACCTACCGCCATGCCCGACGTCGTCAGAGCAGTAATCTTAAAACCGGAAACCCAGGGACCCAGATCATATTCTGAGCGCTGCGCCGGATTCGAAGGCAGGCAGCAATCGGACTGCCCCCCTGACGGGGCGGATAA
>JASHTR010000050.1 GCA_030040455.1 Terriglobia bacterium
GGCGACTGATGTGCTGACGGGCGTAGCGTGGCCGACCCAAACCAACTCGGCCGGCATTTATAACTTCCCCCGGCTACCGGTGGGCCGGTATAGCCTGAAGGTGACCGCAAGAGGATTCAAGACCGAAGTGCGCCCGGCCTTCGAGCTTCAGATGAATCAGATCGCTCGTGTTGACCTCAAGCTGAGTGTCGGGGCAATCACTCAGACGGTGACCGTGACCGGCGCACCGCCTCTGCTGCAAACCGAGAGCATGCAAGTGGGCCTTGTGACCAGCGGCAATTTTAACGTGAATTTGCCGCTGGCCACCAACAACTACGTTCAGCTCACTTTGATAACTCCGGGCGCGACCACGGTCAACCCGAGTTCCTTTACAGACGGCATACGGACGGAAGAAATTGGTCTTGGTGGTGGCCGTCCCTATATAAACGGCAATCGGGAAGAGGCCAATGACTTTCTTCTTGATGGCATCGACAACAACCAGACTTCAGACAACTTGACTGGCTACGAGCCCAGCGTGGATGCCATTCAGGAATTTAATGTGATCACCAACAACGCGCCCGCTCAATATGGCCAGTTCCAGGGCGGCGTCATCAGTGTAACCCTCAAATCTGGTACGGATCAGTATCACGGCGATGCTTACGAGTTCCTTAGCAACAGCGGGCTTGATGCCAACAATTGGGCGAACAATTGGGAGGGAATACCGCGGACCCCCTTGCGCCAGAATCTGTTTGGCGCCACGTTTGGCGGCCCCATCAAGAAAGACAAGCTCTTTTTCTTTGCCGATTATGAAGGCATCCGAATAGATACCCCGCCGTCGATCAGCGCCATCTCGGTGATGACACAGGCGGAGCGTAACGGCGACTTCTCTCAGTTGCTCAGCCAGTCCACTCCCCGGCAGCTTTACAATCCTTGCGCCTCGATGTCGGGCCCGTGCACAGAGCCTGCTAATCCACTGGCTGCTCGCCAGCCGTTTCCCAACGACGTCATTCCGATCAGCATGATTGATCCGGTGGCGGCCAAGCTTTTCTCTTCGGGCGATTATCCCCTTCCGGTAAAGTCGGGGCTTCTCGACAATGCCGATGAGAGTTCGTACACCGAAACTATCAACAATCAAGGCGATCTTAAAATTAATTACACGGTGAATCCCAAGAATTACCTTTGGGGGAGCTATTCGCAAGGTTACCAGAATATTCCCACCACCGTGTCGCCATTGATCCTCGGTCAGTCCTTTAACATCTCACCCTTCCACGGCGGCGTGATCGATTGGACGCGCACATTCAGCCCCACTTTGGTCATGGACGCCAAGATGGGCGTAAACCGCCTCATTTTTAGCACTGGAAATCAAGTCACCGGCCTTGGAAACCTCGCTGATAGCCTTGGCATTGGGGAAGGCAACGTCCACGGCGAGGGGCTGCCGGGTCTTGGCATCACCAATGGCTTCGCTACCCTCGGTGGCGCTTCTGGCGGCGACTTGACGTCGTCCGACACGACTTTCGAGCCGACCGTAGACATATTGTGGACCCACGGACGCCATTCCTTCCACATCGGTTTTGAAGCCATGCGGCACGAGATGAATGTGTACCTTCCCGGCGACTACGGCAGGTTCGGTGAAATAAATTTCAGCGGACAGTATACCGATGGTCCCAACCCCGCCGCCCCTGTTTCGAGTGGTTTGTCCGAGGCCGATTTCTTCCTCGGACTTCCGGACGTTGTCGGGCTGAGTGTCGGCGCCACTACGTGGGGACAAAGAAGCTCGGTTTTGGCACCCTATATCCAGGATGATTGGCGCGCCACAAGCCGGTTGACGATCGACATGGGGCTCCGGTGGGAATACAACGAGCCTTGGATCGAAGACTTCAACAAACAGGCGAACTTTGGAATGATCAGCGGCACCGAGTATATTGCCGGCACGAGCAGTTGCCCTTACAGCAATTGCGCGGCGCTGTATAACGAGGACTATCACGATTTTGAGCCGCGATTCGGCTTTGCCTATACCCTCGGCAAAAATAGTGTCGTTCGCGGTGCCTACACCGTCTCGTCCTTTCTTGAGGGGACCGGGACGAATCTCCGGCTTCCGGAAAATCCGCCTTTTCAGGAGGAGTACGCCAGTATCTATAGCCTGACCACTGCTCCTTACACAGAATATTACCCGGGAACAACGACGGACCAGGGCTTTTCAGTTCTGGCCGCTCCTTCGAATCCGGACTCCGGGGCAAGCATTCGGCTTTGGGATCCTAACGTTGAGCCGGATACGGTCCAGCAGTGGAACTTCAGCATCGAGCATCAATTCCCCAGTCAGATGCTGTTGTCCGTCGGCTACGTGGGCCAGCATGGCACGAACCTGATGATTCCGATGCCCTATCTCCAGAAGCGCCTTCCTGGCGAAGCCGGATGCCCACCTACTGCGGCGGCACCTTGCAACAGCCCTATTTTTTCCGGGAATCCAACGCTACAAAGCGAGATCACCCAGATCTCGGGCACGGCCTCGTCCGCCGACCAGGCTTACGATGCCTTGCAGGCCAGCCTGAGCAAGCGCTTGACGCATGGCCTTGAATTTCAGCTTTCCTATACCTATTCGAAGGCAATGACCAACGCCATCGGCTATTACGGTGAGGGCGGCCAGTCGGCCAGTAATAGCGCATACCCGCAGAATTGGTATAACATGGTCTCCGAGTGGGGTCCGACCTACTTCAACGATACCCACAATTTTACTGCATCTTACACCTATATGTTGCCTTTTGGGACGGGCAAACGGTTCGGCAGCAGCATGAATTCAACCCTTGGCAAGTACATCGTGGGCGGCTGGCAGTTCAACGGGATTTTTACTTTCCATACGGGCTTCCCGATGACCGTGGATGCCGATGATGCCTCCGGAACCGACAGTCGCGGCGCGCGAGCAAACTGCATTGGCTCCAATACGTACTCTAGAGACGCCGGCCCCGATACCACGTGGTTCAACACGGCAGTGTTTTCCCAGCCTGTTGCCGGGACATTCGGGAGTTGCGCCAACGGTACGGTCACCGGGCCAGGATTGACCGACTGGGACGCAGCAATCCAGAAGGAGTTCCCAATCAGTGAATCCAAGCGCTTCGAGTTCCGCGCGGAATTCACCAACTTTACGAATACGCCCATCTTCGAGTCTCCAAGCATGAGTGTGGACAGCACGAAGTTTGGAGAAGTCCTGAGTTCGGAGTACCAGCGACTGATTCAATTTGCCCTGAAGTTCTACTTTTGAGTGGAGCGTTTCGAACGGAAGCGGTGGGTGAACCCCGCCGCCGTCAGAAGGACTTCGCACGCGGACCGAGGCTGCCGAAAGGCAGGATTTTCGGTCCGCGTTTTTTGGGGATCTTCCTTGCTGGCTACGGGATATTCCTAAAGCGCGGCGCGCCAGCTCGCTGGCGCAAAGCGGGAGCAAGCTCCCGCATCCCATATAGCGGGTAGCTGTGGGGTTTTTTCTAAGGGCGTTACCAACCCGCGGCATAAAGATCATGCCGTGGCTGTTCACCAACGAAATGCCGCGGACCTTGAAAAGCAGGTCCGCGCTACCTTAGCTTTTTGGGATCTTCCTTGCTGGCCATGGGATATTCCTTACAGCGCGGCGAGCCAGCTCGCCGGCGCAAAGCGGGAGCAAGCTCCCGCACTCCAAGGCTCCCGCATACGTAAATTTGCAATCTCGGTTTCCCACGCCCCGCGCGCTCAAGCCCTCGGGAAGCATTTTGGCGAAACATCAGGCATGAATCTTCCCCACCTGAAGCAAGACGAGCCAGCCGCAACCCGCCAGGCAAGTTGAATCATCCAAGTTAGAAGGGGGCAATCTCACGGCCTTGCTGTTATCCGCTGATGTCTTTTAGTGACAAGAAGCGTGGCTCGATCCTCCGCAACGTCCTTACAATTCTTCTCGCCTTTTCGGCGCTATGCATTTCCCAAACGCCAACGGGGTCCTCTATTTTTCGCCGCAAATGCGCGGCGTGCCATCGTGACGGCCAGCGGACACGCGCGCCATCGCAAGAGGTCCTCAGCCAGCTCTCCAGCGATTTCATCCTGCAAGTGCTCGATTCCGGGACAATGAAATCCGTCGGCGCCCGGCTCACCGAGGCGGAGCGGGTTGCGGTGGCGGAATATCTCTCTGCATCGGAGCCTGCCGAGCCAAGGCTCCAAGGAGGGCGTTGCGCGGCCAGACGCGATCCTGTTCTCAACGATCCGGGCTGGAGCGCGTGGGGCGTTAGCGCCGCCAACAGCCGTTCGGTCCCGGCGGAGGTTGCGGGTCTCAATAAAAGCGACGTTCCCAAGCTCAAGCTCAAATGGGCTTTTGGATTTCCAGGGGCCTCCGCGACGTTCGGCCAGCCCACGGTATTTGGCGGCAGGGTGTACGCGGGCAGCGAGGATGGCACCGTCTATTCACTCGATGCCAGGACAGGGTGCATCTACTGGACGTTCAAGGCTCCCACGACGGTAAAGACCGCCGTCTCCTCGGGGTTTGGCGGTCGGGTGGTTTATTTCGGCGACGTTAGCGGCAACGCCTACGCCGTGAACTCTGCCGATGGGAAATTGATCTGGAAGATTCACGTTGATCCGCATCCCGTGGCCCGCATCACCGGATCTCCGGTGTTTCTCAAAGACCGGCTTTACGTCCCCGTTTCGTCAGGAGAAGAGGGCGCTGCAATTGACCCGAAATATCCATGCTGCACTTTCCGCGGGAGCGTCGTAGCGCTGGATGCCCGGACGGGCCGGCAAATCTGGAAAAGCTACACCATTCCAGAAGCCCCTCACCTCACCGGCAAGAAAAATTCTGCGGGCGTCCCGTTGTGGGGTCCTTCTGGCGCGGCGGTCTGGTCGCCACCCACAATCGACCTTGGCCGCCACACGATCTACGTTGCCACTGGCAACGGCTATTCCGACCCACCCAGCCCATATACCGATGCGGTGGTCGCGCTCAGCATGGCTACGGGAAAGATCAGATGGTTTAAGCAGCTTACACCGAACGACCTCTGGAATATTGCTTGCGTCGCGCCTGACAAAGCGAACTGCCCCCAAAACCCAGGCAATGATTTTGACTTCGGATCGCCTCCTATCCTGCGCACGTTGCCCGGCGGCCGCCGCCTGCTGATTGCGGCGCAGAAGTCGGGAGTGGTTTACGCGCTCGACCCTGACCACAACGGCAGGATCATCTGGGAGTCACGGGTCGGGAAAGGCGGCCCGCTGGGAGGCATTGAATGGGGAGGGGCAGCAGACGAAAAGCAGGCCTTTATCCCGCTATCAGACTGGGACCCGAATAATCCGTTGGCGGGTGGCGGCTTATTTGCTTTGAATCTGGCCACCGGCGAGAGAGCCTGGTATGCGCCTCCTGTGAAGCCTGCCTGCTCCACCCAAGCTGGATGCAGTCCCGCCCAGAGCGCGCCGCCCACGCTTATCCCCGGCGTGGTATTCTCCGGATCGGAAGACGGTCACCTGCGCGCTTACGACGCGACAAACGGCGAGGTGATCTGGGATTTCAACGCCTTGCGTTCATTCCTGACGGTGAACGGAATTGTAGCGAACGGCGGCTCGATGAACGGTAGCGGTCCAGCCGCGGTCAATGGGATGATCTATGTAGAAGCTGGCTATACGAACGACATTGCCGGGAACGTGCTGTTGGCCTTCTCGGTGGAGGGCAAGTGATGATGAGCCTGACCAACCCCAAGCGCTGCCCGTGGGCGGTGACGGAGCTTGGGATCGCCTATCACGATCGGGAGTGGGGCGTGCCCCTTCACGACGACCAGCGGCTCTTCGAATTCCTGATTCTCGAAGGGGCGCAAGCGGGGCTGAGCTGGGAAACTATATTGAAAAAACGCGAGAACTACCGCACGGCTTTCGCGGGCTTCGATCCTGCAAAAGTGGCACGCTTCGACGCGCGCCGGGTCGAGCGATTGCTCGCCAACCCCGGCATCGTGCGCAATCGGCTCAAGATTTCCGCAGCCGTAAATAACGCCCGGAGATTTTTGGAAGCTCAGGACGAATTTGGAAGCTTCGACAAGTTTATATGGGGCTTCGTCGGCGGCCAGCCGGCAAAGAACGCTTGGCGCACCATGAAGCAGGTGCCAGCGCGAACGCGCGAGTCGGACGCGATGAGCAAGGAGCTCATCCGGCGCGGCTTCCGCTTTGCGGGCTCGACCATTTGTTACGCCTTCATGCAGGCTGTAGGAATGGTGAACGATCACGTCAGGGGTTGTTTTCGATATCTGGAAATCCGGTAGGCGCATAGGGTCACGTCAAAGTCGCGTCTGTATGGAGTGCGGGAGCTTGCTCCCGCTTTCGAGCCGGAAGCGAGCTTCCGGCTCCTGACGCTTGCGCAAGCGGGCGCGCGCAAAGCAGCAGCAAGCTGCCGCACTCCATAGGTGCTTCGCACCAGCGGCGCTGTGCAATCTTACGCTTCTGGGACTTTGACGTGACCCTGGGTATGCGCAGAAGTGTATTGCCCGATCAGGGGCACTGCGCTATTCTGTCATGTGCTTTTAACCGCCATAACCCAGGGAGATGATTGAGCCATGCCACGAGCGGATTATCTGGTTTATATCGGGACGTATACCGCCAAGACAAGCAAGGGGATTTACGCGTACCGCTTCAATCCAGCGACGGGAAGGCTCGTTTCCCTCGGATTGGCGGCGGAAACGGTAAGCCCATCTTTCCTCGCCATCGCCCCTGACGGCGACTACCTTTACGCTGTCAACGAAACGATCCGAGGCAAAAGGGACGGCGGGGTGAGCGCTTTTGCCATTAACCGTCGGACAGGAAAGCTCGCCTTTCTGAACCAGGTTTCCTCATTGGGGACCTCGCCTTGTTACGTGAGCCTGGACAAAACGGGTAAATACGTCCTGGTGGCGAACTATGGCAGCGGCAGCGTGGCCGTTTTTCCGGTAGGACCAGACGGCCGCTTGGGAAAGGCTTCTGCTTTCATTCAGCACACCGGCTCCAGCGTAAACCCAAGGCGACAGAGAGGACCCCACGCGCACTCAGTCAATGTGTCGCCAGACAATCGGTTTGCGATCTCCGCCGACTTGGGCCTGGACAAGTTGCTGGTTGACCATTTTAATGCGATGGACGGCACGCTGACGCCGGCGAATCCCGCCTTTGCCAGGGTCGAGGCTGGCTCCGGGCCACGACATTTTGTCTTCAGTCCGAATGGCAGGTTTCTCTACGTGGTCAGCGAAATGGGCTCCATTGTGACGGCCTTTTCCTACGATGCTTCCGACGGCGTTTTGCACCGATTGCAAACCCTCTCGTCGCTTCCCAAAAGCTTTAAGGGCGACAGCACGGGTGCCGAAATAGACGTGCTCCCTTCCGGCGAATATCTTTACGCTTCCAATCGTGGAAGCGACACCATCGCGGTTTTCCGAATTAACGGTCGCAAGGGAACGCTAACCCCCGTCCAATACGAGCCGACGGGCGGAAAAAACCCCCGTAATTTTGAAATCGATCCGACCGGTTCCTATCTTTTTGCAGCGAACCAGGACTCCGCCTCGGTCGTCATTTTCCGGATCAATCAGAAGACTGGCCGGCTGAGCCCGACGGGGCGGAGACTCGATTTGGACAGCCCGGTATGCGTGAAGTTCTTGGCAGTCGGCGATTAATCCTGGGTTTAGGAAGGAATGTAAGCCGTCAATCGTCGAAAGTTGAAAGTCAAAGGCGCCTCTCTGCCTGTGGGGCAAGTCATGTTTTGGAAGTCCGCGCGGACCATTTCCGGATGCCTTCTCGTGGCGTTCGTCTTCTATTTGTCGAGCCGCGCCGTGCGAGACTGCACGGTGGGCCTTTTTGTTTCCGACAACTGCCTGTGGGTTTGGGTGCGCGAGCAGACGGGCTTGCCGGAAAGTCGCTTCCTTCATTCCCTCACTCTTCTTGTGGCGGGCCTCCTGCTTCTTGGCGTGCTTTATCTCACGGCACGATACGTTTTCCCCCATTCAAAACGCCACGCGGCTGAAGAAGAGCGGCAGCCGTTCACGGCGTAGGGTGGCGCGGGATGCCACTCTCCCACGATCGAATCGTTGAACAGGAACGCCTGGTTCTCCGATGGCTGTGTCAGACGGAAAGCGCGCCGCGCCATTCCGCGATGGCAAGCTTCCGGGATTATCATTGGCGAGAGCCTCTCCACGAAGTCATTTTTGAAGTCCTCACAAGCTTTCCACTTGCGAGCGCGGAGCCCCTCAGGACTTTGCTTCCGGGCCGGCTGACGCGCCTCGGATTCCCTGATATTCCGGATTTATTCCAGCCTCATGGCCTTTCGGAGTCCGGCGTTGAAAAAGTCATCGAGCGGTTGCTGGCAGCGACGTTCCGACCCAAATTAGAAACTAGAAACCAGAAACTAGAAATCAGAAATCAGAAGCCAAGCAGATAAACGCAGGGAAGACAAATCAGAAATCAGAAACTAGAAATCAGAAGCCCAACAGATAAACGTGTTGCTCTTGGCCTTTCCTTAGCGCCTTGGCGAGAGGAGATCAAAGGTACAGCCTTGTGGTGAAGGTGGAAAAGGTCGGGGTTGGGAAAGGCCGAGCCTTCCCGCAAGTCAGGCGGCAAAGCCGCACAAAGCCGAAAAACAAGTTGAGAGTCAAAAGTCAAAAGTTAAAGAACTTAATCCTTATAAGCTTTCGACTCTCGACTTTGAGCTTTCAACTTGTCTTGGCGTCTTTGCGAGAGGAGATCAAATGAAGATCGCATCAGCGGCAGGGTTAAAACCATGTCCTTCCGCCCTGGCCCCCAAAGCCGTGAGGAATCCAGCCCAACTCACTTCCAGAGGCTGTCGAGCGGCGGCGCATCGCCAAACGCCGGATCGGCGATGCCCATTGCTTTGAGAATGGTCGGCCCGACGGACGTCATCCGGATGCGATGGAGATCCACTCCCGGTCGGATTCCGGGCCCGAAGGCGATGAAGGAGGCCTCCAGGCCGGCGCGAAACGGCAGGTATCCGTGAGTACCTGCCAGGGGCAGCGTTGTAACCAGCGGGCCTCGGCCCGAGCCGCCAAACATGGAGCCTTTCGGCGCGTCAAGCGCAAGCTGGGCCTCAGGGTCAGCGCCTAAATCACGGAGCGCCTGCGGTCCGAGCACCGCCCAGACCAGATTGCGCTCCAGGAGGGGCTCCAGGGCGTGATTGACCGCGGAGCGCAGGTGTTCCGTCTTCGGCCAGTAGATAAAGAACGAACCCCCGTTTACAACCGTCTCGATTTTCCCGCCGGTGACGCTCCCGCGCGCATCGGCGGTGAGCAGGCCTGCCTTCACGAGAAGCGTGTTGGGAGAGATGACGCGCTC
>JASHTR010000572.1 GCA_030040455.1 Terriglobia bacterium
GTCGTCGAGATTCATTGGGGGCAACCCCAGAAGCGCTTCCATCGTGCGGACCACGTTGACGGTGGTATAAAGGTGATGGTCCACGAAAGGATGCCGCCTGGAACCCGGTGAATACTTGCTGATCACCAACGCCGTGCTGCGGTGGGCGTCCACGTGGTCGGGGCCGTCTTGCGCGTCATCCTCCAGAACGCAGATCACAGTGTCATCCCAATAAGGGCTGTGGGAAACGGCGTCTACCACGCGCCCCACCGCGAGATCATTATCCGCGACCGACGCCTCCGGCTTGGGCCAGCCTGGCCGCGTGCCTGCGGTATGATCGTCGGGCATCCGCAGAATCACAAACTGAGGAAGCTCGGTCCCATGTCCTGTCTCGCGGGCCTGCACGAAATTGCGGAACTCGTTCATAAATTCATCCGTGCGCAACTGGTCGGGATAATCAAGACGAAAATCGGCATAATCAGGGTCGAAATGCCTGACAAGCTCCGGCATGGTCGCCTGGTCATAGGCGATCATGGGAACCGGCCAGGGCCAAGGGCTTGGTGAGCCGTGCGGGTCGCCGACGTTCAACGGAAGCGGCTGGCCTTGATCCACCCATGTTTTGGGGCACGATGCGCTGGCAGGTAGCGGCGCGCCCTGCTGGGGAGAGGACGAAGCCGCATGGTTCTCGTCGCACCAATGCGTGGTCACAAACTCCGCATAGTTGCGGTGCGTCAAGCCGTGCCGCGCCACATTCGTCCAGATATAGCCGGTGCCGGGTTCATCCACGTCCGGGATGCCTTCAGCGAGCGGAATGCTGTGGAGCACCTCCCCTTCGTAGTCATACGTTCGCTGGCCACCCCGATACGCCACTTCCCAGGTCTTCTCGGTATAATCGCTGTCAATTGCCGCCATGGACCAGACGTGGCCGTTGCCGGAAACTTCGCCGCTGCAGTAGAAATTGTCGAGCACGCCGAACTGGAGCGCCAACTTGTGCTCGTTGGGCGTAATGTCCCAGCCGTACATGGTGAGCGCGGGGTCGCCGTTGCCGGGCCTGAGATCGCCGAAAATCTGGTCGTAAGTGCGATTTTCCTTGATGATGTAAATCACGTGCCTGATCGGATTGCGGCCCGAAGCGAAATGCAAAGTGGTGGGTGTCTGGTCCATCCGGTTGCTTGCTTCCACCTCCTCAGTGAGCCCGCGGAGCCGGCTCTCCATTACCGGAATGCTCACGCGCGCCACCGACCCGTGAATGAGCGTGGCGATGTACTTGTAAGGGACACCCAAACCACCCGGGCCCGGACGCGCGCCCTTCGAACTTCTCGCTACAGGAGCGTTCGGACCCGTGCCTTCGCCTTTCCCGGTAACAATCAGCAGATCGCTTCCATGAACCGCGAGCGCCGTGGGATACCACTCCGTAGGGATGAAGCCTCCGGGAGCATATGGCCCCTTGTCGCCCGTGGCCATGCGGCCGTGGAGCGACGTGAGGTCATAAACGGCGATCGCATCGATGCCAGCGTCGGCCACAAACAATTTGCCCCCATTCGGCGTTACGGCCAATGCGTTGGGATATGTACCCCCGTGCCTTTCGCCCGGCAACTCGGTCGAGAGCAATGCCACCAGCTTGCCGCGCGCGATATCAATGACTGCAACGCGGTCAACGTTCGAAAGCGTGACATAAAGATATTTCCCGTCCGGGCTTAGCAACAGTGCCGAGGGATGAGAACCAGGAGCGACAGGGCTTGAGGGACGTAGCAAAGGGATCCGGCTCAACACTCTGCCGCGGCTGAGGTCAAGCTCAGCCACTTCCGAGGCGTTCCACAACGTGCAAAATCCCAAGCGGCCATCGCGCGTGACCGTGACGCCGTAGGGGAACGTTGCGGGTACATTAGGACCCCCGCTAAGGTCAAAATGGTGAAGGATGCGTCCGTCGTTTGCATCGAGCAGGAGCGCGTCGTCAGAGAGGTTGTCTGCCACCAGCAACCGCTCGCCTTGCGGTCGGTGGATTACGGCGAGTCCAGCGGGATAGGGATCCGCTTTGCCGCGGGGCACCGCATTCGAGACGGTCGTGGGATGCTGGCCCGGCCGCAGGGACTGAAGCGGAATCTTCAGAAATTTTTCCGGCGTGATCGCCCCTGACTCGAAACGATAAATCGCAATGCCATTGCCGGTATCGCCGGGCCGCTCGCCTTCAGGATCGGTCAGAGAGGCGAAGGAGGCGTAGAGGCGATGGCCATCCTGGCTGAAGGCGAGACCCAAAAAGTATGTCTGCCGCGCCTGCCGTGCCAGCCGGTGATCGGGAAAATCTATAAGACGGTCGGTGCCGAGGTTGAGGGCTGCGATCGATTGGTTGAAGTCCGATTGCTCTGTCCCGTACCCGTTATTGAGGATGGCGGCAAACTGCTCGTGCGGGCTGAGTGCAATCACGGTGGGGAAGCTATTGGTCTTTTGGGGATGGCCGGGAACCGGGATGTGAAGCAGCTTCGTTGTGGAGAGATGAATCGTCCTGCCCGTTTCTGCTTGCCGGCCAAGCAAGAGGCTCGTCGCTCCGGCAAGGGTGAAAACGACGAGCACGGTGACGGGAAGTTTTTTCCTTGACATAGGATTCCTCCGGAATGGCTTGGCCATGCTCGCAGGAGCGAGTCCTTGCGCCGGGCGCTGTGAGAAGGTGTGAAAAAATCGGCAGCCTCTCGCAAAGACACCAAGACACCGAGAATCGCAAAGTGAAACTCCTTTAGCTTCTTGGAGTGCGTTTGTGGAGGCTTTTTGCTCGTCTTCTGATGGGTTCACGGCTTCTGACCCTGCGGAGCGGTTTTGTTGACGGGCTTAATGGAGATCACTTCAATGGTGTAGCGCTTGAGCGTCCCAAGAACCTCCACCTGTTCGCCCGCCAACGGCATCGCTTTGGCCTGATCGCTGAGGCCGTAAACCTTCTGATGCGCTTCATCCGCGAGGACGAGCCTGGATCCGATATGGACGCACTCAAGCGTGCATTGCCTGGCATTACTCGCCATCATGTGATGGAGCCCGCAGGCGCTGTCACTGATGTTGCCGATGAAGATTCTATGGCCGCCCCGCGCGCCCGCTGCGGCAGACCATGCCGGCAGTGAGAATACAGCGGTGAGAAGGAAGGATGCAAGGACTTTCACGGCGTGTCCCCTCCAGGCGCGTTCGTTACTTACCGGGTCCCGCAAATTATGGTGACACAAGC
>JASHTR010000573.1 GCA_030040455.1 Terriglobia bacterium
CCGTAGTTCTTATGCAACTTGCCATCGGTCTTGAACAACAGCGTCGAATCCTTCCTATTCTGCCCAACCGTCAAGAGTCCTGTATGGACGCACTTTATTTTCAGCATGATCTTGCAGGGCGCTTATTCAACGCGTAGAGTGTTAGGTGGATGTGTGGGGGTTTCCTGGAGAATGGGGCAGACTTCAGATACTACAAAGAAATGAGGGAGATAAGGTGGAGATCGCTGAACAACTTATAGCCCAACGGATTCGAGAGATGCGCAAAAGAAGGCGGATGACGCTCGAGCAGGTTTCATCAAAAGCTGGTTTGAGCAGAAGCTTCCTCTCGAAGGTCGAGAGATGCAATGTTTCAATCAGCATTGCGGCCTTGTGCCGATTGGCCAACGCCCTTTCAGTGACCATGGAGGAATTCTTTGATAGCGAGGAACCCGAAACAGAAGTCATTTATGTTGCGCGTGAAGACCGGCGCTCTATCATCGGCTCGCGTGACACTCTTCCCTACAATTATGAGGTGTTGATACCCAGGCGGGGCGTTCGGCAAATGCAGCCTACCATGATATCGATCGACGGACGCAAAGCGAAGTTTGAACTACGACGACACCCCGGAGAACAATTTCTCATAATGATGGAGGGAGAAATGAATTATGTGTGCGGAAACCGAGAGTTTACTCTCCGTCCCGGCGACTGTCTTTATTTGAATCCATCGATCCCGCATGGGCCAAAGCTGAAGCGTTCACAGCGCGCACGCTATCTGGCAGTACACACGTCTGGGCTGAGGGAGCATAGAAGGCATTGAAAAGCATTGACTCAATGGCGTCCGCAGCAAGCGTTCATTAGCCATCAGAGGGCAGATCTGCCTTTAAGAGTGACGGATCGGCGCGGGCAATGGTCCGCCGGGCGCGCTCAGCCACTGGCCGGTCGATCATTTTCCCGCTGACTAAGGTCACTGCATTACCCTTCTTTTGTGCCTCTTCGAACGCTTCGAGAACCTTTTTCGCTTCCTCGAGTTCAAGGCTTGAGGGAGCAAATCCGCGATGAATGACGTCGATCTGGCGGGGATGTATTGCGAGCTTTCCTGAGAAGCCGAGTCTTTTTGCTTCCTCACACTCGCGGCGCAGACCCTCGGTGTCATTCACGTCCGCAAAGACCATGTCAATGGCCCGACAGCCAAAAGCTCGCGCCGAGATGACGCTATACGAACGCGGGAAGAGCAGCGCATCCCCACCGGGTAGCCTCGGGATCTCAGTGTCAAGGCAGAAATCCTCCGCGCCAAATATCACTCCTGCAATGCGGCTATTACATCCAACCAGTTCGGACAGTTTGAGCACTCCTCGGGCGCTCTCAATCAGAAGGAAAACAGCGACTGAGCGGGGCGCCAGGCCAGCTTCTGTTTCTCGTTGCCCTAACAGTTGATCGAGAGAAACAACAGTTTGAGTTGATTCGACTTTCGGTACGACGACGCCCTGAAGGTTTTTACACACCACCGCGTTGATGTCTGGTTCCCAATGAGGAGTCGACTCAGGATTGATCCTGACTAGCCCCGCCGGACGGGCGGCTTGATGCTTTTCCAAAGCATTCCGTACAAGTCCCCGCGCCTTACTTTTGGCCGTCTCTGAGGCTGCGTCTTCCAAGTCAATGATGACTGCATCTGCGCCGGTGCTGAGCGCCTTTTCAACCATCTTCAGATTATCACCTGGAGCGAACAGTAGAGAACGGAGCGGGTTTTCCGACAGCGGTTGCAGTGTCTCCATGGGGTGATCTAGACGACCTTATTTTTTCTGAATTCTTCGACTTCTTCCTCGCGGTAGCCCAGATACTCCCGCAGTATTTGACCCGTATGCTCGCCTAACTGAGGCGCACGATGGTGATTGATTCGGGCCTCGTCCACCTTGATGGGCCCGGCAACCTGCCGAATTTTGCCGTACACGGGATGTTGTGTTTCTGCAATCATTTCCCGCTCCATGAGAAATGGGTCCTTGAGAGCCTGCGAAAGATCGTTTACGGGGGCGCATGGAACCTTGCCGCGCAGTTTTTCAAGCCATTCCTCTGTGGTCCGCGTTAGAAAGATTTCGTCTAGCTTTGATATAACCGACTGACGATTCTTGAATCGCCGCACAAAGTCTTTGTATCGCTCGTCGGTCGCAAGCTCGGGATGCTCCACGGCTTTGCAGAGATCCTGCCAAAATTTTTCCTTAGCGCAAAAAACGACAAGGTGACCATTGTGAGTACGGAAAGTTTGAACGGGAACCAGCGTCTGATGAGCAGATCCAGGATGCCTTTCGGGTATGAAGCCCCTATTGAGGTTCCAAATAGCTAAATAGGTGAGCATCGATACTGCGGTGTCGATAAGGCTTACTTCGACATTGCGTCCCATTCCAGTTTTCTCGGCAGAATATATTCCAGCTACCATTCCAAGGCCTGCCGCGAAGCCCGCCGCGTGGTCGATGACGGAAACCCCGCACGCTGCTGGCGGACCGGCTGGATCGCCAGTAATGCTCATATAACCAGCATAGGCCTGCATCAGATAATCGTATCCTGGCTCGGCTGATCGGCTGCCTTTGGTTCCAAAGCCGACGAGCGAGCAACAGACAATGCGGGGGTTCACGGCTTTCAATGACTCGTAGTTAAGGCCAAGTTTAGTTCCCTGATCGCCTCGCAGGTTATTGAGAACTCCGTGAGAAATCCGAACGAGACGATGAAAAATATTTCTACCCTCGTTCGATTTCAGATCAAGGGTGAGACTCTTTTTGTTGCGATTGAAAGATTGAAAGTAGAGGCTGTCGTTTTCAATCGCATAAGGAGGGACGGAGCGTGAGATGTCACCACCGACAGAAGGGTCTTCGATTTTGATGACTTCGGCTCCCAATTCTGCCAACATCATGGTGGAAAAAGGGCCGGCGCCAAACTGCGAGACAGCAAGAATACGCACTCCGTCGAGAATAGGAGCCATGGTCTTGACCTCACTTTGTGGTAGTAGATGACTCCATTTCAGGAGGCTTCCTCGGAACCAGAACGCGACGTTTCAAGGTAAGAACCACTTCCTTCCTCTGATTGAAGGCTTTTGTTTCCACGTAAACCACACCCCTATCGGGTTTTGTCTTCGATCCCTGGACGCTCAAAATGTGGCTCTCCGCATAAATTGTGTCGCCATGGAAAACGGGCCCAACATGCTTGACCTCTTCGTACTCCAGGTTAGCGATTGCCCGGCCGCTGATGTCAGCCACACTCATTCCTACAACAAGACTAAAAACCAACGTCCCGTTCACTAACCGCCGGCCGTGTTGTGTGCTCTGAGCGTAATGCTCATCGATGTGGAGAGGATGCTGGTTCATAGTCATCAGACTGAACCACGTATCATCGAATTCCGTGATCGTTCGACCGGGCCAGTGCTTGAACACCTGTCCTGCATCAAACTCTTCGAAGTATCTTCCGAAACTCATCACAGCATCTCCTGGCTATCGTGTAATCTGCCTTCTGTCCGCGCACGTGGGTGGCTAAAACATCCACTGAATCAAACAGGGATTCTTTACCTCATGAAGAATTCCGCCGGCTCCGAGGTCAGACGATCGAGGTTGTGTAGTTCTTTTGGTCATGCGACGATCCCGCCCGGGTAGCGATGAAACAACTCCGGGTCAAACATGGGAACGAGCAACCGAGCCGTGCGACGGATCCTTTGATATGTGTGGTAGGCTTCCTCGATATTTTCGACCGCTCCGATTGGAATATTCTCTTCGATATTGCGAAATTTGAAGAAGCAATCGGAAAAGATCACCATTCCCTTGTTCGTCTCGATGCAAACCGCCAAACTGCTACGATGATGCACCCCTGCGAAGAAAGTTCGAATGCCAGGCAGAATCTCGTCCTCGTCCTCTAGGAGTCGCAGGCGAGGCCAGTCGTCGGTCACGAGCTGGGCAAGAATGTCGTAAGGAATGATCAGCGGGCGCATCGAGTCGTAGAATCCGTGTGAGGGCACATGGAAGTCCGCCCATCCTCTCTTTGATATGCAGACTTTCGCACGCGTAAAGAGGTCGATATTGCTAGTTGCGTAGTATTGGAACGGGGTCACAATAAGGTAGTCAACTTCAGCAGGGTCAACGCCCACTCGCCTCAACGCATGTGCGGGCTTCTCATCTTCGGTGACTTCCCACTTTTGCTCCATAGGCCATGTCGGCCAGTAGGGTTCCAACACGTTCAGGTCCCTGGGAAGCCCGGTATTGACCACGATAGTCCTGCCGTGACCCCTGATCACGAGCATGGTGACGATGAAAGGCTCCCAGCCGTCGTAACGTTCAAGGTAGTAAATGATGGGAGGCCTAATTAACTGGCGCCCAACCTGGATCACTTGCACAGAATAGGACATACGTTTCCACCTCGCACCCTTGTCGGCTCATTGCTTGCTAAATTCAAAGACTTCCGTCATCTCCGGGAAGAAGTCCGGGCTGCTTTGCCCCGGTTTTTCAAGAAGCGGCTCCATGTAAACGTCCCACTTTTGATTTATAGGATCCTGCGTCAGTTTTCGCATTGTCCCATCAATATCTTGTGCTTCTACGTAAACAAAGATGTAGTTCTCAAAGACGAAACAACTTTCTTTTTCGACGCCAACATTTTTCATGGCCTCAATCAACTCCGGCCATACGTTTTCGTGAGACTTGATATACTCTTCCTTCTTGCCCTTCGCGATTTTGCCGATGTATGCTCGGTGCATGTTCCTCCTCTATTCACTGCCGCCAGTGCCGAATCCGGGTTTTGGGTTATTACCTTCCCAACGATCTTCTCTCGACACGGAACGTTGTCCTCCGCTCTCGTGACAACCGCTTCGCATCGTTTATTCTAAGAAACGGGCCCCGGTTAAAGTGGGCCGCAACTTCTCATACGTGAAATCTCAGGAGGCTGGTGCAACCAAAATAATAGCGATCGTAATGGTGATGAGCCCGATCGAAAGAAGGACATAAGACCTTCGCGGAGCGCCCTTCCATTCACCTGTCAGCAATCCCCAGGTGTTAGCTGCAAAGATGGTGGTGCACATGTTTATGGCCCAGCCCGTACTTGTACCCCAAGCTCCGAGACCCTCTGCTCCGATTCCATAAAGAATGATACTTGCCAGCAACAGCGCGCCCATAATTGAACCAGCAACGAGGTTCTCCGAGGGCGCAGCCATAAACTGGTGCCAACTGTTGCTCCAGCCCAAATGGTGTAAGCAGTACCACGCATTCAGACCAACGGCAGCCGAAAAAGCGATGGCCCAGAGAGCATTGGGAGCCCATAATGGAGACGCCCCAAACTGTTCAGCCGCCGTCGTGACGTGCTCTCCGAAAGCAAAAGCAAAATTTAGCATGGGTGAGAAAATCCCGGACAACACGCATATGATTATGCCCCGCCAGAAGTGTTGCTTTGCCCGTTGTCCAGCTGATCCGGAACTGTCTTCAATACGTTCGGCTCCGGCGTATGCACATGAAATGATTCCGACTACGGTGATGGCAAGCGCCAAGAGTAGCAGGTGTCCCCGATGCGAATGCACATCGCCAGGATGAAGAACCAACAGCGGGAAGAGTGAACCCAAAGTCGCCGTCAGACTTAGGATGATGGCGAACGAAACGGACATGCCGACCATTACGACGCCGATGATATAGAGCAGCGTGCCGATCCCCCACCCAAAGCCAAAGCCCGCCGCAGCGGTAATGGGCCAAATCCCTGAAGCTCGATAGACATTCATCGGATGGGGGACGGTAGCCCAAACCAGCAGCCAAGGTAAAATAATCATGGCCACGATGGACTGAATCAGCCACAGGTTTTCCCACTCGCTGTGTTTCGCATACTTTAACGGAGCTACGGAGGTTCCGTTGAATATGCCTGAAACTAACAGCAGTGTTAATGCGCCGAAAGCGCCGAAAGATTGCATGGTTCCCGCTATGTTGAGTTATAAGAGCGCACCCGCGGATATTGCAGCTGCTAGCGCATTCTGCCCGCAGTTCAAGAACCCGTAGAAACGTGAGAAAAGCAGACCTCATCATCCTGCGCACGAGGAAAAGTTGTGCCCGGATCTTGGGCAATTTCACCTGAATTGTTCCTAAACGCCACCTGCTTCGTTCACCTCGCTCAGCTGGAATACGTAACGTCCGGAACCCACCTTGAACGTCACGTAGCCTTCGTCCTCCCTGCCACCGCTTATTCCTGTGACGCCTGGCAAATAGGCTCCGCCTTTCCATACGGTATTGCCGCTTTCGGTGATCCTGGCGTTTTGCAATTCCAGAGTTGGAACGCTCACTTCCGCCCGGCTGTTCGCGGGCAAGGCAACTTTGATTTCAAAGGACCGGTCGCCCCTACGCCAACGGGCCTCTATAGGCCCCAGCATGGTATCGAGGGAAGCTCTGACGTATTCTAAATCACCGACCACGTGCGGCTTGATGGCGATCTGCCTAAAGCCAGGGCGAGCGAGCGCAATTCCAGCCACGCTTCTATAGAAAAACTTTTCCACGCTACCGAGCATTTTCATGTTTTGGCTGAGCCACGGAGCATCTTCGAAGACTTCGCAAAGTGTCGTGGCACCCCTGGAGATTTGGTAGCCCCAACTAGGAAAGGTGGTCTGGGTGGCAATTTGAAGCATCACATCTGCCGCGCCGTACGTGGGCAGGGCTTGGTTCAAGGCGTTTGTCCCGATAATCCCGGTTGCAAGGTGGCCACCGTGAACTTTCACGATATCGGCAACAAGGTTTTCGACCACACCCTTTACGTTCGCTTCCGGAACCAGGCCCAGGTAAAGGGCCAGGGCATTCGAGGTTTGGCTGCCAGTGGCGTACTGATTCGTTGTCTGATTTAGAAACCTTAGGTTGAAGGCGTCTTTGATTTTTTGGGCCAGCTCGGAATAACGATTCGCATCGCCCGACCTGCCGAGCATGCCTGCTGCCTGGGAAAGAATCCAGGCACCGTAGTAGTAATAGGCGGTCGAGGTGAGCGCAACTGGAGTATGGAATGGACTAAAATGGCTCGCCCCATTATCTTGAGGTTCCATGTGGTCCCCAAGACCCTCAGAAATAATGTAGCCATGGGACATGGTGCCGAAGAAATCGATCAGCTTTTTCACGGCATCGTAGTGCTCTTCTATAATCCGTTCGTCCCCGTAGTACTGGTATATGTACCAAACAAGTAAAGGATAGGTGATCTTCCAGCAAGGCCACGGAAGGTACATATAGTCGAAGTACCGCCCTGGAGTCATTGGACTCACAACTGGCACATCGCCATTTGTCTTCTGAGAATCCTTGATGTCGTTAAGCCACTTCGTCCAGAAGGAAGCCATGTCGAGGTTGTAGATGTAATCTTCCGCGACGAAACCCGGATCACCCAACCACCCGACCCGTTCAGAGCGTTCCGCAGCATCCTGTGGTATGCTTTGACAACTGCTCATGAAAGCACACCGGTTGTTGTGGTGAATCTGATTAATAAGCTGATTTGAACAAGAGAAAGATCCTACGACGTTCACAGCCGACCGAACAAAACAACCTTCAAGGCTGTTGAGCGTGGCTGCTGGCGGAAAGCCAGGAAGATCAGCTTCGCCGGTTTGCTTGATTCCACGTACTTGAACGTAACGGAAACCATGCAGCGTAAATCTCGGCTCCCACTCTTCCGTGCCTTCACCCTTCAAAATGTATCTGTCCGTCTGCCTGGCGACTGACCCTTCAACTAGACTGCTCCTAGCGTCCAGTGTGTTGTCATCGTACACCTTGGCACCGTGCTCCAACGTCACGGCAGCGCCTTGCGGGCCGGCGACGCTTAGTTTGATCCATCCTGAGAAATTCTGCCCCATGTCATACACGTAAGTGCCGGCAAATCCCTCGGGGTCCTTCGGCCGCAACACTCTCACGGGTTTGATCGTTTCCATCACCCGGATCGGTGGAATCATTTGAGCAGTCAACGCTCCTGTTGGAGGCTTTGCCAGGAATGTTGCCTCCCCCCAGCTAGAGTCATCATACCCGGGCGCGTCCCAACCCGGCTTCTCCAGCCGGGCGTCGTAGGTTTCCCCGTGAATGAAACTGTTGTAGGTGATCGGTCCGCTCGAGGCTCTCCAGGTGTTGTCGGTCATTACGTGTACGCGTTCGCCATTCACGCACTCGACGTTGATTTGTGCAATCAAGCAGGGTCTGTCGCCAAAGGGGCCAAACCAGCCGTCGGAACCGCTCTCGGGGTTGTACCACCCATTGCCAAGGATGACGCCCATAGCATTCCGTCCAACCTTCAGGTAATCCGTCACATCGTGAGTGACATACAACACGCGAGAGCCCAGTTTAAAGGGCCGGTCGTTATTGTAGTACGTGACCCCAGGGTCGTGAACGTGGTCACCAACCTTCTTGGTGTTGATGTAAAGCTCGTAGTAGCCGAGGCCGGATATGTAAATCCTCGCCCTTGCAATTTGCTTCTCAATGGTGAATTCCTTGCGCAAAAGCGGCGATGAAATTTCCTTTTTGGCTCCAATCCATTTTCCTTCCCAATCGCTCTTCCTCAAGAGTGCCATTTCAAAGGTCGCGGCTGGGCTGTAGGGGCTTACCGCGCCGGAGTCGTCCCATATCCGTACTTGCCAGTGGCATTTCTCGCCACTCTTTAGTTCGCTGCCGCCATAAGGAACATGAATCGACTGATCCGATTGCACCTTACCTGTATCCCACTTATCACCGACATTGGCCTTGAGTTTATCCTCGCGGGTCGCGACCAGGATTTGATAAGCGGCTTGCGTCTGTTCCCGCTGGCTTGATTCGAGTCGCCAGGAAAATCTAGGGTGCGAAACGTCAATGCCCAAAGGGTCGACAGCATACTCACATCTAAGCAGCGAGGCTTGCAGTGAGCCGGCACTAGTCGCAGCTCCCTTCTTCCCCTGGTCGCGCGAGGGCGGAAGTCCCCCTGCTATCGCGAAGCCTCCGCCGACAAGCGCAGAATCCTTCAAGAAATCGCGGCGGGAAATCCAGGATTTCGTTGGCATAAGCGTTTCTTTTTAAGGAGCAGCAAATGAAACGTATGAGCAGTGGGATCTCATCAGAGCAGTTCGTTGCTTACCGGGAGTTTCTCGTTATCCCTCACCTGGAGCACACGGTTTCCGAAGCTTACAGCTCAGCCGGCGTAGCAGCCCGCTAAGCTTCCACCGTCGATTACCAACGCCGTACCGGTTACGCCTCGAGCTGAATCCGAAGCCAGATAGAGAGCGCCTTCGGCAATCTCCATTGGATCGAGAAAGCGTCCGATGGGCATCAAATCCTGCTCTCGCCGGGCAGCGAGCTCTGGGTCAGGAGAATTGTTGAAGTGCTTCCTAAGCATGGGTGTGTCAACCGCTCCAGGGCAGATGCAGTTCACGCGGATATTAAATTTCGCATAATCCAGCGCAAGAGTCTTGGTTAGCATCAAAACACCGCCTTTCGAGGCAATATAGGCAGGCGTCATGTACTGACCCATGAGCGAGCCCGTTGAAGCCGTGTTGATAATGCCGCCGCCGCCTTGGCGCTTCATGTGTGGAACTGCATACTTCACACCCAGGAAAATCGATTTCAGGTTAACCCCCAGGAGCGTGTCCCATTCCTGCTCGGTTGTGTCCTCCAAAAACTTCACGATGATCATGCCGGCATTGTTGTGCAAAATGTCGATGCGACCGTACTTTTGGACAGCCATGTTGATCATCGCCTCGACCTGAGAGGCATTCGAGACATCGGTATGAGAAACGATCGCCTTGCCTCCGCCGGCCTTGATCTTGTCTGCAGTTTCAGAGGCTCCGGAGGCATTCAGATCCGCTACCACCACAGCCGCGCCTTCGCGCGCAAAAAGTTCTGCAGTCGCCCTCCCCATACCTGAGCCAGCTCCCGTGATTACTGCCACGCGATTCTCCAGTTTCAAACTCATCTGTTATTCACCTCTTGCACGCCTGCACGGCTTTTCTGCCCTAGCCCGGCGTTCGATGGCGTTGTAACGAAATCCA
>JASHTR010000574.1 GCA_030040455.1 Terriglobia bacterium
CGACGAAGAAGCAACGGCCCGCCATTGGGACTGGTTGATTACTCAGCAGGGCGCGGACGGGCTTGTCGTTGCCGGCAGCAGTGGGGAATTTATTGCAATGGATTTCGAGGAGCGCGTACGGCTGTTCCGCCTGGTCAAGGACGTAGTTCGGAAAAGGGTGCCAGTGATTTTCGGGTCAGGCCACTATAGTACGAAGCTTGCCATCCAGCTTTCGCAAGAGGCCGAGCGATGCGGTGCCGACGCCTTGATCGTAATCCTCCCCTACTATCAAAAGCCGTCCAAAGCGGCGGTGATCGAGCACTATCGCCGCATCCGGCAGGCCACTGACCGGCCGATCATGCTCTACAACAACCCGAATAATTCCGCCTGTGTTGAGCTGAACCCACGAGAAATTGCGCAGCTTGTCGAGGAAGACGTGCTCCACATGGTGAAGTCTACGTTTGGAACCGTCGAGCCGGTGCATGACTTGAGCTACCTGGTCGGTGACCGGATGGCTATTTTTTATGGCTCTTTTCTGGCGGCTTTCGAAGGCTTGTGCGGAGGAGCCCACGGCTGGATCAGCGGCGTCTTGAATGTTGTGACGAAAGCGGCAAAAGAGATGTATAAGGCGGTGGTTATCGATAACGACGCCCAAAAAGGGCTTCGTATCTGGAAGAAGATCCTTCCCATCGTTCATCTCTATACTTACCAGCAGATTGGCCCCGTCAGTGATCTTGCGACTTACCGTTCGATCCTGAGGCTCTGGCAAATGGAGGGAGGCTACTGCCGTGATCCATTCTTTCCGCTTACTTCTCAGCAGGAGAAAACGTTGCGTGGAATTCTAGATCGCTCCGGGTGGATGGACCCGGAGCATGTGCTGGATGCGATCGACTGATCATGATCAAAGTGGCGATCATCGGATGCGGGGCGGTAGGCTCTATTCACGCCGCAAAGTTGCGTGAAGAGCCTGGCGTGGAGTTGGTGGCCGTTTACAGCCCGAATACTCAGAAAGCAGCCGCCTTCGCCGCAGCCCACGGCATCCGGCGCGTTGGCGAAAGCATGGCGGATGCTCTTGTGCAGGCTGAGGTGGCAATGATCTGCTCACCCTCCGACCTCCATTTCAAACAGGCCAGCGAATGCCTCGAAGCAGGGGTGCACACACTCGTGGAGCTGCCGCCTTGCGCGGCAGCTTCACAGGCTGAAGTGCTGGCAAACCTGGCCCGCAAGCACGGCGTGCGGCTGGGATGCGCGCACACAAGCCGATATTTGCTTCCCTACGTTCGCCTTAAGGAAAACTTGCAGAATGGGGCGCTCGGAGAATTGCAGGAAGTTAACTACCTCCGCCATCATCAGCTTCGGGCGCGAAGCTGGAGTGACAATGCTTTGCTGCATCACGCAGCACACCCGATCGATCTCCTGCTCTATTGGTGTGGCGGGCTTGAGCCGAAAGCCTGCATCGCCCAACCAGGCGTGGCTACCGCCCAGGCAGTATCCCTTCTGGGAGAGTTGCCAACGGGAGGGCTTGCGACAATAAGCGTCAGTTACCAGTCTCGACTCCCGCACACGCGGGTGCTGATTGTGGGGAAAAAGCACACAGCGGAAACAGACGGTTTCACCTACGTGCGTTCAGACCTCGCGGAGCTTCAGTTCCAAGGTAATGAACAGATGGTTTACGAGCAAGCCATCCGCGATCAAGACGCGCAGTTTCTCCACGCTTGCCAGGGTGCAAATACCTATGTGGCATGGGAGGAAACCATAAGGCTCATGCGGACGGTAAATCGGTGCCAGGCGCTGGGGACGGATTAGCTTTCCTTGGATGGGATTGCAATGGGCAGGGTGGTAATAAAGCGTGGGCTGGAAAGCCTGCCGCTCGCTATCGCGGTCTTGGTGTGGGGGCTGGCGTGTCCGGCATGGTCCGCCCAGTCCCCGAGTGCGGCTATCGCTCGAATGGCTGCACAACTTGGCATTGCGCTGGAACCGACACCTCACTTGCAAGGAACCGCTCCGCTCACTCTACCCCATGGCTTGGCGCGCCCTGCCGGAATGACGTGGCCAAAGAGCGGCTCCATTTACGTTCAGCAACTTCAGGAAGAAAACAATTTTTGGTCAAACAGAATCAGTGCTACCCCGGCCCTCCGCGATAAAGAATGGAGGCCGGCTTTCTCCTCCGTTAAGGCTTACCGTGCATCGCTTCAGCGACATCGCCAAGATCTGCGGCTGATGCTGGGACTCCAAAGTCCTGCGCAAGCGAGCGCACAAGCAGTAGTGCTCCGAACCGGACCGGTGCGTATGGATGACTTGATCCTCACCCTGGAAAAAGATTTTAAAGCGCGGGCACTGCTGTTTCGTCCTGAGGGAAAAGTAGCTGGAGCGGTTATTGCAATCCCTGACGCACAGGAATCAAGGGCCGAGTTTGCTGGAATCCTGGAAGGGGAGGAGCCAGCGGGTTGGCTTCGAACGCTGCTTGGCGGAGGGCTTGTGGTGTGCGTGCCGATCACCGTCGAGCGAAAAACAGATTATCCGTTGGGGCAGCGCTGGGGGGTAAATCGACGGCAGTTGCTTTACCGGCTGGGATTCATTGTGGGCCGTACGTTGACCGGCATGGAAGTGCAGGAGACGCTGGCGCTTCGGGATTATCTGGTGAAGCAATTTGTTCTGGGCACGGGGCAAATCGGCCTGCTGGGATTGCGACAAGGTGGGATGACAGCATTCTATGCCGGCGCAGTGGACGGACGTTTCGGCATGGTAGGCGTTGTGGATTACTTCCAGCAGAGAGAAAGATGCTGGCAAGAACCTGTCGACCGAATGCTCTATGGACAATTAAAGGAATTCGGAGATGCGGAAATTGCGGCTCTTATTGCTCCCGGTCATTTGGGCGTGGAATACACGGCGGAAGGTCCAACGCCAGGAAGCAGCGTGGAAGCAGAGGCACAGCGGGCAAAGAGGTTCTACGAAGGTTTGGGGAGAGCGGCGAACTTTCGAGTTGATAAAGCGCCGAGCGCCGAAGTGGGGCTGGAAAAAGCCGCTCGGGAAATCGCAAGGACGCTGGGGGCAAGACAAACCAGCGCAGGCATGGCAATCGGTTTTCGGATCAGTCCGAACTATGCCATGAAAAGCAGGAACGAGCACTTTGACGCTCTCCATGATTACCTGCGGCGGCTGGATGAGGAGAGCGACGAGGTTAGGGCAAGCTATTGGGATCTGCTCCCAACGCCAGCGGCCAGGCGCGCGCCAAAGGCAGCACAACTACGAAAAGAGTTGGGCAAGTTGATAGGTGAGATTCCAGTTGGCCAGGAGCCTCTCGAACCGCGCACGCGGCTTATTCGTGTTACAGGCAAGTTCGTTGATTACGACGTGCTGCTGAATGTGCTGCCGGGGGTACACGCCTATGGGCAGTTGCTCGTACCTCGGCTCCCTGGAAGGCTGCCCGTTGTGATCTGCCAGCACGGGCTCGGCGGCCGGCCAGCAGACATCACCGGAATCGGCCAGGACCCCGACCCCATCTATCACGCTCTGGGAGCGCATCTGGCGGACCTTGGATACGTGGTGTTCGCTCCCTACGTCACTGTACCCATCCGTCAGGAGATTCTGGTGAACCCGCTGGTCCAGAAAGCGGCGGCGCTGGGGATGATGCGAACCAGCCTGGAACTGGCAAAATTGCATTGCATCGTGAATTTTCTTCAAACATTGCCGTTTGTAGACAGCGAGCGCATTGGCTACTACGGGTTGTCGTACGGAGGATACTCGGCAATTTGGATGCCGCCACTGGAGCCACGGATCAAGCTGAGTGTGATCTCGGGGCATTTCAATGACTGGTGCACGAAAATCACAAACGATCAAAATCCTACAAGCTACCTTCGCTACCAGGACGCGGACTTTTACAATTGGAACGTTCTTAACCGGTTCACGCATCTGGAGTTGATTGCCGCGATGTACCCACGGCCCGTATGCGTGGAGTTTGGAGAACACGATCCCACCACAACACCCGAATGGCACGCAGCGGCATGGCGGCAAGTGAAGGCCTGGAAGGCAGAGTGGGGGCTTGGAGGCACAGAGGCGAGAGTTGTGCAGGTGCATTACGAAGGAGTGCATGAGGTTCACGGCGTGGGAACGATTTCCTTTTTGAATCGCTGGCTCCGGCCCGATCTCCCGGACGGCCGAGATCACTCCTATAATCTCTTGCCGGTGGATATCGAGCTGCAAGCTTCCACGGCAAGCCGGAGCCTGGCGACCGGCCAAGGTTCAGAGATGCCGCTCGCCCAATACAACCTGGATTCCACGGCCAAGACGTGGATTAGAGGCAGGTTTTACGTCTCCCGGCGATTTCCTGTCTTCACTGGCTTTGCCTTACAGTTGTCCCGCGTGGGGCATCCAGGTGATCTCATCCTCCGATTTGGGAAAACGCCTGAAGGCAATGAGCTGGGCGAAGCGCGCGTTCCGGCGAGTGATGTTGATCCCCTCTTCGATCTTTGGTATAGCGCGAAAACCAGGGCAGCTCGGCTTGATCCGGCGAAGCTGTATTATTTTGAGATTCGCGCATCGTCGGGCCATGCTCCTGACAATTGCTATGTGGTGTACGGCCCGAAGCCGTTGGGAGGCAAGGACGAGCCGGGCCGATTCGGATTGAGCTATCAGGTGTTGGGTCAAGGCGAGCCACCAAGCCTAGTCCGTCGATACGAGCGCTTTGGATTCATGCGAACGATGCTCGCGCCTTATACGGGCGGACCGGCGATTGACGCGACGGGTTCCCCTCCGCGCCAACCGAATGAGGTAGCCGTTGAAAGGGGCTGGTCCATCCACCTGGAAAACGGGGCCGATGAAGTTACGGAAACGGCTGCCGCTGACTTAGCTCAGTTCTTCCAGAACGACCTTGGGCTGGATGTGAAGACTTCCATCGCAAAAAGCAATTCTCAGATCGACCTTCGTGTTGCTCCTGCCGTAGGGGTTCATACCCAGGAAGGATATCGAACAACCGTTTCAGAACAGGAGATCAAGATTGAGGCGACGACTTCACGGGGAGTCATGCGCGGGGTGTACGCATTGGAAGAGGCAATACGGACCCGGCAGGGGCCGTATCTCAGAAAAGGCGTCAGCTTGCGTAACATGCATTTTAGCCCCAGAATCACAACGACCGTTCATCCGCCAGATGCCAACTATGACGAAACTTCATACCCCCTGGCTTACACCAATGGCCTGCTAGACCGCATCTCCCACAGCGGCTTCAATGCTATTTGGGTGTGGCTCAACACCGAAGAGGCAACTCTTGATTCGAAGGTCTATCCTGAATTGAATGACCCGAATGCAGCTACGCGCCTGGCGCGTCTGGAGGATCTTGCGCGACGCGCGCATCGCTACGGAATCGACGTTTATATTTATCTGGCTACGGGGTACAACCACCACCTCCCGGCGTCTTTCTTTAAAAAGCATCCCGATGCACGCGGCTATGGGTGGGGTCCGCCGATGTGCACCTCCAACAAAAACGTGCGCCGTTACTATGCCGAGACCGTCGAGACCATTTTTCACCATGCTCCCGATCTGAAAGGGATGATTGTCATCTATGACAGCGAGGGTTTCTGGTACTGCGGGAATTCCGAGCGCACGCTCGAGGAGTGCCCGCGCTGCCGCCATCGCACGCAGCAAGCGGTGGCTGCTGAACTCCTCACAACTCTCGACCGGGCCATGCACGAATCCGGTGGCCCGGCGAAACAGATGATCGCCTGGAATTACAATGTCGCGTCCCAATGGGTCCTCAAGCTGATTCCGTTGCTTCCCAAAGACATCATCCTTCAGGGTGATTTCGATAAAGGAATGATGGCAGAGAAAGATGGCATTCGCCATCAGACGGAGGACTACAACATTTCGAATCTTGGTCCGCCGGATTTGTTCGTTAAAGAGTATCAGGCTGCCCGCGAGCATGAACTTAAAGTGATGGCTAAGACGGAGCACGCCATAAGCCAGGAGTTTATTTTTGTCCCCTACATTCCTTGCCTGGGTCAGTGGTACCGGCGGATCGCAAAGATGCGCGGGTACGATTTGATGGGGTGGTTTGGGAACTGGAACCACTACGGATATACACCTTCTTTGCCTGCGGTGCTGATTAATCGCATGTCTTCTGACCCGGCGCCTGCGGAAGAAGATTTATTAGAGGAGCTGGCAACAAGAAAGTTTGGGCCGCAGGCGGCGCCATACGTCGTGCGAGCCTGGCATGATTTTAGTCGAGGAATCCGGGAATATCCTTACTCCGATCCGGTTGCCCGCATCCCCGGCCCGGTTCAGAAGGGGCCAAGCCAACCACTCTTCCTTAACCCAACAATCGAGAGTTTCGGACCCTGGCGTTCGTGGCAGAACGACCTGAACTGGACGAGACCGTGGGGCCCGGAAATGGCCGCAAAATACCTTGGCCGATTGGAGCGATTGTATGCCGAGGGCAATCGGGAGCTCAGGAACGCGGAGGGTGTTGCTCCCAAACCCTATCGGCCCGGCCTGGCCGCTGAGTGGCGGGTTGGGCGAACCATACAAAGTTCCGTCGAGAGCGTGCTGAACCTGATCGACTGGGTTCAAGCTCGCGACAATTTCTACGCAGCAGAGTCGGCAAGCCAACGTGAAGTAATAACTGGAAAGCTGGAAGCGATCGCTCTGGCCGAGCGGGACAATGCCCGAAGGATTCTACCCTTGCTCGAAACGGATTCCAGGCTGGGATACGCCGCGGTAGGGAATGGAGGCCTGTTCGCGCCGGCGCTGGTGGACTGGAAACTTGGAGAGCTCGATGACGTTTTGCTTCGCCAGCTCCCTGCAGAGTTGAATCGCCTCAACAGCGGAAAGATGATAACCAAACATTAATAAGCCCATGAAAGTCACAGACATCAAGACGCAGATCGTGAATCTTAACTTCCGCAATGCGGTGATCGTGAAAGTAGAAACGGAGGAGGGTATCACGGGGCTGGCGGAAACGGTGATGAAGCGGAAGACAAGAGCTGTGGAGCAGTCCATCCTGGAACTCAAGCGCTACCTGGTGGGAAGGGACCCGACGGAGATCGAAAATCACTGGGAGAAGATGTACC
>JASHTR010000575.1 GCA_030040455.1 Terriglobia bacterium
GCGCGCACGGCGTGCAGGCGCACGAACCACACCGGATCGTCATTCAAGCGAAGCAGGCATTGAAGCGCATCGCCGTCGTCCGTCCCAAAAAACGAAAGCAAGTCTGCGGCCACGGCGCGAACATCCGGACTTTCATCGGCGGCAAGCCGGGTATGGATTACCTCCGCGATTTCCGACCCTATTTGCAGGTGGAGGACCGAAGGCTCATCGCGTGGCGAAGCAAGCATGCATCGGAGGATCTGCGCGGCGACCACGCGGACCCGGGGATGCCCGTCCTCAAGAAGGGGCAGGAGTTGAACGGCAAATTCCGGCGAGAACCGCGCGAGCGCTGCTTCAAGGGCTTGCTCGGAGAAATGCGGCATGGGCGAGGCAATGGAAACGCGCAGTTGATCCACCAGCGTCGGAAAGCTGCGCGGTTCAGCAATCGCGCCCAAGGAGCGGAGTGCCACCGTCTGAACGTCAGGGTAGGAGTCATGGAGAGCGTCCACCAGCAGTTGCCAGCTTTTCTCGTGATGGATGCGACCCAGGTTTTCCGCGCTTCTGGCCCTCATGATGAAGCGGAGCCGGCGCAAGGAAGCGGATTTCCGCTTTCCATTGCCCTGCCCTTTGCCACCGTCTCCCCCGAGCCTCTCCTGCCATGTCCGGACAAGCCCGAGATCCTCAGCAGCTCTCCGCAGGATGCTTTCATAGCGAGGATTGCCCAGCAGGTCGAGGAAAACCTCTTCAACCGCCAGGGCGCCCGAGGAATGAGCCATCTGCTGAAAGCTTTCGATCGCCGATGCATACTCCACGGTTTGGGCGAGAAGACCTTCGAGGATCGACTGGAATTCATCCCGGAGGGCGTCAAGAACCTTGAAGTCCGCCTCGCGTTTGATTCGTCGCCCAATTGCAACGGCAATAAGCGTAAGCGATCCCAGAAAGATTGCCAGCGCCAGCCATAACACGGCCTGGATTAACCGTTCCGCAAAAAAAGGCGCAGCCATTCCCGCTCCGATTGCCAATGCAAGGCAGCAACTGTCCAGCCTCTTGATGGATGCTGATAGAGATATCGAAATGAAAGTCGCGAGTCAACAGAAAAAAGCGTGGTAATTCAGAAGCTGCCTCGAGAATACGCCTGCTGACACCCTCGCGAAAGCGGAGCTCCAGCCTTCCCCCGCCGGGCAAGATAGATTCCCGCTTGCGCAGGAACGACTTCGGCATAATTTTCGTGCCGAGCGGGCGTTGCGACGCGACGTAAGCGAATGTGAAAAAATCAACAACCTCTCGCTAACGTAGTGCGTCGAAAATCCCTTTATGAAGGGGGTCGCCGCCATCTAACCACCCTGCCGGGGCGCCCGGATGAGGATCAGCACGAAGGCAGTGGCAAGTAGTGGGAGCGTGGCAGCAGCGACAAAGGCTGGAAGATAGGAGAACCGGTCAATCAGGACGCCCACAACCAGCGTGAACATCGTGCTCACACCACCTGCGCCGAGGCCGCTTAAGCCTGTTACCGAAGCCACAACTTCCTGCGGGAAAAGGTCCGAGGGAAACGTGAGTCCCATCGTGGACCAGCTTGCGTACCCCCAAGTCGCCAGGCTGATGAGGGCAAGGGCCTGATAAGGGCTGCGAGTTAGGGCTGCCGGGATACCGGCAAGAATAGGCAATGCGCTCACCACGCACACCCATTTCCTTGCCCGGATCACGGGCATGCCCCGTCGAATCAAAAGAACAGAGATTGACCCGCCGGTAAAATTCCCGATGTCTGAGGCCAGGAAGGGGATCCACGCAAATACTGCAATCTCCTTCAGGCTGAAATGGCGGGCATCGCTGAGATATTGTGGAATCCAGAAAACGTAGAACCACCAGATGGGATCGGTCAGCGAGCGTCCTAAAACAATTCCCCACGTATTCCGCTCTTTAAGCAGGTTGAGATATCGCTTCGCTCCGGCTTGATGAGACGCTTTCGGTGCGTCGCGTCCTGATTCAATCAACTTCCGCTCTTCTACGGTCAGTCGCGAGTGCGCGACCAGCGGATCGTAAATGGACCGCCAGAGGATGAGCCAGAGAAAACCCAAGCACCCTGCAGTAAGGAAGGCAAAGCGCCAGCCGAGTTTGAGGGCAATGAAGGCGACCAGAGGCGGGGCAATAATCGCGCCAATGCTGGAGCCGCTATCAAAAATTGCTACCGCCAGCCCGCGCTCGCTTGCCGGAAACCACTCGGCCACGGTCTTCGACGCTGCAGGCCAGTTGCACCCTTCCCCAATCCCCAGCATGAAGCGAAAAACGCTGAAAGAGAGCACCGAATTTGCCATGGCCGGCAACATGCTAGAAACCGACCACCAGATCATGGCCAGCGTCAGTCCCAGCTTGGTACCGATGATATCAACCAGCACGCCGCCCACAAGCCACATGCCGGCATAGGCCACTTGAAATGCAGCCACAATGCCGGCATAATCCTCGTGGCTCATATGGAATTGCTTGATGATGAGCGGCGCCAGCACGGAAAGGGTCTGGCGGTCAATATAATTGATGGCGGTGGAGCAGAACAGCGTCCACACAATCCACCAGCGCAGATGTTTAACTGTTTTCACGCGAGGAATGGCTGCATAAATTGGAGTCTATCGAGCTTTCCATTGTAGCCTCAAAAGCGCTGCAGGAAACAGAAGGGGAAGGCCAATTGATGGATAAGTCCCACTACATTATCCGTGGCGGTGTTGAAGGAAGGGAGCGCCTGCGCATCCTCTCACGCTTGATGCGGCCCACTTCGTTGGACCTGTTGCAACGCGCAGGCATCCGGCCGGGCATGGCTTGCCTGGAGGTCGGCTGCGGGGGCGGCGATTTGGCCTTCGACCTGGCTCGGATGGTCAGCCCAGGTGGCAGGGTTGTCGCGACCGAAATTGATGAGATCAAGCTCGATATCGCGCGGCGGGAAGCGGAGGCGCAACAAATATCCAATATTGAATTCAAGCTCGCCGACGTCACGCAGGATGAGCTGGAACAGGAGTTCGATCTGGTCCATGCGAGGTTTGTCCTCACGCACCTGCCAACTCCCGAGCACGCCCTCACAAGAATGCGGCGGGCATTACGGCCGGGGGGCATCGTCGCAGTTGAAGACATCGATTTTCGGGGATATTTTTGCCACCCTGATTGCGGCGCTGTGAGGCGTTACGTTGACCTGTATACCCAGACCGTCCGGCGCAGGGGCGGGGACCCGAACATTGGGCCGCGGCTCCCGGCCCTTCTTTCAGGAGCCGGGTTTGAGGCCGTCCAGATGAATGTAGTCCAGCAGGCCGGAACCTCGGGCGAGGTAAAGCTCATCACCCCCATCACGATGGAGAACATCGCCGAGGCGGTTGTGGCGGAAGGCTTCGCGTCCCAGGCTGAGATCGATGAAATTGTGGCCGAATTGTACGCGTTTGCGCGCAATCCCTCCAGTGTCTTGAGCATGCCCCGCTTTGTCGAAGCGTGGGGGCGCAGACCTACGGCGTGACGCCAGATTACGAATAGCCTACGGTTCAGAGTGGCCTACTTCGCCGCTTTTGCCGGCGCTCGTTGCAAACATCGCAACAAACGTGTTGCGCCGCCCGCGCTATCACGGATGAAAGGCTGGTAAGCTTCACTTTGTGGGGTTTTGCTTCTCCTGTCCGCTTGGAGTGTCGGACGAGTCTTCCGGCGGCACTTCGAAGGGCACCCGGCCGGCTTCAAGCTCCGCCACCGCGACCTTGGTAGGTTTCTTGTAAGGGGTTTGAACCAGCGGCTTTGCGCCGGCTTGCAATTGCCGCGCCCTTTTTGCTGCAACCAGGATAAAGCGAAACTTGCTGTCAATTCCCTGGGGTATATCCATGTCAGTCTATCCTCCAAATGTCTTGCTGATTTCGAGAATCGTTCCTTTCTGGTTGTCCCGACGCCATCGAGCGGCCGTCACAATAGTACGAAGAGCGCGCGTAGCCTGGCGAACGTCATCATTCACTACCGCATAGTCGTATTCCCGCCAGTGACGAATCTCCTCCCGGGCAGCGACCAGCCGTCTTTCGATGACCTCCGGCGCGTCGGCATGTCTGCGCGTCAAACGCCTCCGCAGTTCCTGAAAAGAAGGCGGCAACAGGAAAATGCTCACCGCGTCCGGGAGCTGTTCCCGAACCTTCTGATGCCCTTGCACGTCAATATCCAGCAAGATGTCTTTTCCCGCGCGCTGCGCGTCGAGGATCTGCTGCCGCGACGTGCCGTAAGAATTCCCGTAAACCTCCGCCCACTCCAGGAACTCGTGAGAAGCCGACATTTGCCGGAAACGCGCGGCACTCACAAAATGGTAATCGCGGCCGTTTCTTTCCCGCGGGCGCGGCAGCCGCGTTGTGTAAGAAACAGAGAAATCGAGGCCCCGCATCGAGGCCCGCAGGCGCCGGACAACGGTGGACTTTCCTGAACCGGAGGGCGCTGAGATAATTATAACGCTTCCTCTACCTCGAAAAGTACGGAGTCTCACTTGGGCATGTTCACTCGATGTTTTGGGCCTGCTCGCGCAGCTTTTCGATTTCAACCTTCATTTCAATCGCGCTCTCCCCGATCGCCATCCCGATCACGGGTACGTCCGTGGTCTTTGACAGCAGGGTGTTCACTTCGCGATTCATCTCCTGAAGCAAAAAGTCCAGCTTTTTGCCGATTTCTTTCTCTTCCTTTAGCAAATGCTGCGCCTGGCGGACGTGGCTGCGAAAGCGCGTAAGCTCTTCGGCAACGTCCGAGCGAACGGTGAGCAGGGCAACCTCCTGAGCCATCCGCGAGGCATCCAGCTCCGGCTCCTTCATCAGCTCTCGAATGCGACTCTCCAACCGTTCGTGAAATGCGCCCACGGCGGACGGGGCGAGATCATTCACTCGCTGGCCCAGCTCGTCGAGCCTTTTGAGGCGGGTTTCCAGGTCAAGGGCCAGCGCCCGCCCTTCAGTCTCGCGCATTTCATTGAGCTTTTTGATGGCATCGAGAAAAGCTTGCTCCAGGATAGTTTCCAGCCGCCCGAGTTCTTCCTCCGAAACCGCGCTCTCTGATTCCACAACGCCCGGGACGCGGAGCAATGCCACCAGATCGAGCTCCGTAGCCACTCCAAACTCTTCGCGGACTTTCTGGCAAGCAGCCAGATAGGCGGCGAGCACCTTCCGGTCCAGCCGAAGCTCGTTGGATTCCCCACGCTCAAGGCTGGCTGTTACCTCGACATGACCTCGCAAGAGACGTTCGCGCATCAAGCTCCTTGCCTTGGGCTCAAAAAATGCAAACTCCGAAGGCAGGCGAAATTGCAGGTCGAGGAAGCGATGATTGATGCTTTTCAGGCTGACCGCGACCGCGAAATTCCCATCCTCAGCGCGACCGCTGCCATATCCTGTCATGCTCCGAAGCATAGTGGTTAGTGGCGAGTGGTTAGTGAGTAGGGAACAGGCATGGAGCGATCGCTCCATTAGGCCATTGGGTCGTCGTAAATGATCCAATGCCTCAATTCTGGTCGCTCATCACTGTTACTGATCACTAATCACTAACCACTGCTTTCAGGGTTCGGCGTCGACAAATTGAAGATCGTGAAATCGCTGGTAAAGGCCACCACGTGTCACCAGGTCCTCGTGCGTGCCAATCTCGGAAATCTTGCCCCGGTCGAGCACCACAATGCGGTCCGCCCGTCGGACGGTGGAGAGGCGGTGCGCAATTAGCAGCACGGTCCGGCCCGCAATCAGGTTAACGAGCGCCTTCTGCACGAGCATTTCAGATTCCGTGTCGAGCGCCGAGGTCGCCTCATCCAGAATCAGGATCGGCGAGTCCTTCAGAAGCGCGCGAGCGACAGCAATCCGCTGGCGCTGCCCGCCGGAGAGCCTTTGCCCGCGCTCGCCGATCAAGGTCTGGTAGCCTTCCGGCATTTCCATGATGAAATCATGGGCGAGCGCCGCGCGGGCGGCCTGCTCCACAGCGCGGGGGGAAACCCCTTTCTGACCGTAGGCGATATTGTTCAGCACGGTGTCGTTAAAGAGCACAATCTCCTGAGTCACGATCCCGATCTGCGTCCGCAAAGAGCTGAGCTTCACGTCCCGCAGGTCCTGCCCGTCGAAGAGAATGCGCCCCGCGGTGACGTCGAAGAACCGGGGGATGAGGTTGGCAAGCGTCGTCTTTCCGGCGCCACTCGAGCCGACAATCGCCACCACCTCGCCCTTCCGGATTCTCAGGTTGACGCCCTCGAGGATCGGCAAGTCTCCGTATCTGAACACAACGTTTTCGAACTCGATTTCACGCCCGAAGGGAGGAAGCGCGGGCGAGTGCGCTTTTTCGATAACCTCGGACCCCACGTCCAGCACGTCAAAGGCCCGCTCAGAAGCGCCGACCGCCAATTGAAAGGAGTTATTCACCCCGGTGAGCCGCTTGATGGGCTCGTACATTTTAATGAGGGCATACAGAAAGGCGAGGAAACCACCGGTGGTTTGAGCGTGATGGACAACTTCGTTGCGCGCATACAGCAGCGAGCCGGCGATCGTGATCGCGCCGAGCAATTCCATCAGGGGTTGAGTGAGGGCGTGGGCGCGCACCCACCGCAGGTTCACTTTCAGCAGCCGTCGCGTTGCCTCCCTGAACTTGTTGCCTTCAAAGCTTTCCATGCCGAAGGCCTTTACAATGCGAATGCCGGTGAAAGTCTCCTGAAGAATGTTGGTGAGATCTGCCATTTTGTCCTGGCTCTTGCGGCTG
>JASHTR010000051.1 GCA_030040455.1 Terriglobia bacterium
ACTTGTCTTGGCGTCTTTGCGAGAGGTTGTTGTTTTTTTGCATTTTTCAGCCGTCAGCAAAAAATGGCGAGGAGAAAGCTGCTTGCTGATGGCTGACCGCTGATAGCTAACTGTTCTCTATGACGCGCAACCTCTTCATCACGGGAACGGACACGAGCGTAGGCAAAACGGTGCTTTCCGCGTTGCTCACCGCGGCCCTGGAAGGCGTCTATTGGAAGCCCGTCCAGACCGGCGCTCGGGAGGGAACGGACCGGCGAGCGGTGATGCAACTGGCCGGACTTCCGGAGGAGAGGACTATCCCTGAGTGTTATTGTTTTGATCCGCCTGTCTCCCCGCACTTGGCCGCGCGCGAAGCCGGAACCTGCATCGATCTTGGCCGGATTTCGCTTTCCAATCATCCAGCCGCTCACCGGATCGTCGCCGAAGGCGCGGGCGGCGTCCTCACGCCACTCAATGAGCGCGAGACGATGCTTCACCTGATCCGGCATTTGGCCTTTCCGGCCGTGATCGCCTCGCGCACGTCGCTGGGAACCATCAACCACACCCTCTTGACGCTCGAAGCGCTGCGCGGCGCGGGCGCGGAGATACTGGGAGTGGTGCTGGTGGGACCGGAAAATATCGAGAATCGTCGCGCCATTGAGTGGTACGGCAAGGTCCCTGTGATTGGCCACATTCCCGTGCTCGAAACCATCAACCGGAATGCGCTGATGGCGGTTTTTGACTCCCACTTTGACAAGGATTATTTTCAGTAACACCTGAAAAAGCGTGATACGACGCAAAAGCTGTCGCAAAGCCAAAAAAGAAGTTGAAAGTCAAAAGTCAAAAGTTAAAGGACTTATCATATAAACTTTCGACTCTCGACTTTCAACTTGTCTTGGCGTCTTGGCGAGAGGCGGTTGATCTTTTCATATCCCCTGATCCGTTGGTGAAAGCTTTCCATGCGCATCTGGCATCCCTACACGCACCCCACGCTCGATCCGGCGCCGGTTTCGATTGAGCGAGCCGAGGGCGTCTGGCTTTATACCCCGGAGGGCCGTCGCCTGATGGATGCCATCTCCTCCTGGTGGGTCACGCTGCACGGCCACGCGCAGCCGCGCATTGCCGCGGCCATTGCGGAGCAGGCAAAGAAGCTCGAACAGGTGATCTATGCCGGATTCACCCACGACAAAGCGGAAGAGCTTGCCGCGCGCTTGCACGACGTGCTGCCTCACGGTCTGACACACCTGTTCTTTTCCGACGATGGCTCAACCGCCGTTGAGGTCGCACTTAAAATGGCGGCGCAATTCTGGCGCAACCAAGGCCAGCCGGAGAAGGCCCGCCTCATTGCGCTGGAACACGCTTACCATGGCGATACGGCAGGCGCGATGTCCGTGAGCGCGGCTTCAAGCTTCACGGCAGCGTTCAGTGATTTCCTGTTTCCCGTTCTGCGTGCGCCCTCTGCTTACTGCTTCCGATGCCCGGTGGGGAAAAGCCGCGCGACGTGCTCCATCGACTGTATTGAAGGTCTCGAGCAACTCCTCGGGAGGCACGCGGCCAAAGTGGCTGCCGTCATTGTGGAACCGCTCCTTCAAGGCGCAGGTGGAATGATTGTGCATCCCGTGGAATTTCTTCGCCGCATCCGCGAACTCACCCGGGCTTACAACGTGCTGCTCATCGCCGATGAGGTGCTCACCGGCTTCGGCCGCTGTGGACGCATGTTCGCCTGCGAAATCGCCGGGATCGAGCCGGATATCATGTGCCTGTCGAAAGGCCTGACCGGCGGCTTTCTTCCCCTCGGCGCGACCGTGTGCACGGATCGGGTATACGAAAGTTTTTGTGTTCCTGACCGCCGCCACACGTTTTTCCACGGCCATTCCTATACCGGCAATCCCCTGGCCTGTGCCGCGGGCGTGGCCAACCTTGAGATTTTTCGCACCGAGCCGGTCTTCGAGCGCATTCGAGCTATTGAGCGCGTGCACCGCGAGCAGCTTGCGCGCTTCCAGTGCCATCCGGCGGTCGCTGAAACCCGCATGATCGGTACGGTTGCCGCCATCGAGCTCCGCGCTGAAGACCCCGGCTATCTTTCCGAGCTGAAGCCGAAACTCTGCTCTTTTTTCCTTGAAAGGAACGTTCTTCTGCGCCCGCTCGGTAACGTGGTCTACATCCTCCCGCCGTATGCGATCACCCCGGAAGAGCTGCGGTACGTTTACGACGTCATAGGAGAATCCCTGGAGAGTATTTCTTCTAAAAACGAGGGGAGTTCTGTGGTGGTGTGAAGAAACAAAACCTCTCGCAAGGGCGCCAAGGCGCAAAGCGGGTGCCATCAGCTTTCAGCATTCACGCATCAGCAAGCAGTTTTTACACCCCAAGTTTTTCGGCTGACCGCCGAGAGCTGATTGCTGAACAGTGATACACTTGCGGCGTGAACCGAAGAACGTTTTTAGGCGCAGCGGCCGGCATTGTGGGTCTGAATATGAGCGTACATCCGAAAACCATGCCTATCATTGATACGCACATTCATCTGTTTGATCCGCGGCGGCCGCAGGGTATTCCCTGGCCGCCCAAAGACGATCCGGTTCTGTACCAGCCCGCGTTGCCCGGTCGTTATCGAGAAGTCACGGAGGGGCTCGGCATCGTCGGCGCGATAGAAGTGGAATGCAGCCCTTGGCTGGAAGACAACCAATGGGTGCTGGACGTGGCGGCAAAGGACCCGATCATTGTTGGAACCGTGGGGGACCTTGAGCCGGGCCAGCCGGACTTTCGCCGGCATCTCGAGCGCTTTCACCGGAACCCGTTGTTTCGAGGCATTCGCTATGGAAACCTCTGGGGAAGAAATCTTGGTGAAGAGCTTCTGAAACCCGCCTTCCTCGCCAACCTTAAAGCCTTGGCAGAGGCAGACCTGGAATTGGATACGGCGAATCCCGACCCCGCCTTAATCGCCGCCGTGGTCCGGCTCACGGACCAGGTTCCCGGGCTGCGGGTCGTGATGGACCATTTGCCTCAGCTCAAGCCGGAGGATCGCCCGAAGACCGAGGCGAATCTGCGGGAGCTTGGCAAGCGCCCTCAGGTTTACGTTAAAGTCTCCGAAGTCCTCCGCCGGGTAAACGGCAATGTCCCCACGGATGTGGATTTCTATCGGCCCTGGCTGGACGAAATCTATGAAATTTTCGGCGAAGACCGCTTGATGTACGGCAGTGATTGGCCGAACAGCGACCACAGGGGCTCCTACCCGCAAGAGCTAAACGTTGTACGAGGGTATTTCGCGAGCAAAGGGCCGAAGGTGATGGAAAAATTCTTCTGGAGGAATTCACTCTCGGCGTACCGCTGGACCCGGCGCGACGCGGGCCAGCCGTCGCTTGGACCATGACCTTTCCATGCGTTACGAAAACATTCTAGAAGCCATCGGCCACACCCCGCTCATCCGGCTTCACCGCTGCGTAGCGGGAGCTCGAGCCCCGGTCTATGCCAAGTGTGATTATCTGAACCCCGGCGGCAGCGTGAAGGACCGCATCGGCATCGCCATGGTGGAGGAGGCTGAGAGAAAGGGTCAGCTTGGACCCGGCGGAACGATTGTGGAGGGCACCTCCGGCAACACCGGCATGGGCCTTGCGTTGGTGGCTGCGGTGAAAGGCTACAAGGCGATCTTCACCATGGCCGACAAGCAATCGAAAGAGAAGGTGGATACGCTAAAGGCTATAGGCGCTGACGTCATTGTCTGTCCCACCGCGGTTGAGCCGTCTGATCCCCGCAGCTACCATTCCGTGGTGGATCGCCTCGCCCAGGAAATCCCCGGTGCCTTTCATCCCGACCAGTATCACAATCCCGCCAACCCCGAAATTCATTACCAGACGACGGGCCCGGAAATCTGGGAAGACAGCGAGGGGCGCATCAGCCATTTTATTGCCGGCATGGGCACCGGCGGCACGATCACTGGCATCGGCCGCTATTTGAAAGAAAAAAATTCGGATGTGCAGATCATCGGCGCAGATCCGGCCGGCTCGATTCTTTACGATTTTTTCCATACCGGCTCCGTGCCCAAGGCAGAAACCTACAAAGTGGAAGGCATTGGCGAAGACTTTTTCCCTACGACTCTTGATTTCAGCGTCATCGACGACGTGCGCCGGGTCAGTGACAAGGATTCGTTCCTCTGGGCGCGGCGCCTCGCGCGCATGGAGGGTATTTTTGCTGGTGGCTCAGCCGGCACGGCGATGGCGGCCGCCGCACAACTATTCCCTTCCCTCACCGAAAAAGATTTTATGGTAGTCTTCATTCCCGACACCGGGACGCGCTATCTCAGCAAGGTCTATAACAATGAGTGGATGAAGGACAATCGCTATTTCGAATCCTCTAT
>JASHTR010000576.1 GCA_030040455.1 Terriglobia bacterium
AGGATAACCCAGAGGAGAGACCCATGGCCATCGATGACGTTCCAAGCTCGAACCCGGTGATTGTGAACCCGGCCCGGCAAAACCATACCGGCTTTTTTATCGCGATTTTTGTCATTCTTGCCTTGCTGATCATTGGCGAGATTTATTCGTTCAGCCGGTTTTCTTCTTTGCGCGCTGCGCTGGAGTCGCAGCAGGCGCGGATGACCACCCAGCTCGGCGCCGAGCTCACCTCCAAAGTTCAAGACCTCGAAAATTCGAACGCGCAATCGCTCGACGAGCTTCGCGGCGAGCTCGATACGACAGCGACAAAGATGAACACCACGGAAAAGCGAGCCCTGGCGCACGCTCACTATGCGGGTTATCTAGTAAAGAAGCTGCAAAACGAAGAGAGACAGAATTCGCAGCAATTCGAGCAGGCGCTGGCTCAGAAGGCAGACCAACAGCAAGTCGGGGCGCTCTCCGAGGACGTCTCCTCCACCAAGACGGATCTCGCCTCGACCAGGAAAACGGTCAACACGCTCACGTCTGATCTCGGGATGGCGCGCAGTCACCTGGGAACGCTGATTGCAACCAACCATCAGGACATTGTGGCTCTCCAGAAACTTGGCCAGCGTGATTATTACGAATTTACGCTGGATCAGAACCAGCAAAAAACGGTGGCGGGAGTTGCGTTGACGCTGAGGCATTCGAGCGTCCGTCACCATACTTTTAATGTGGATATGTTTTATAACGACCTCAAAGTGACGCGCAAGAGTCTGGCGATTGACCAGCCTGTCTTTTTCGCGCCACAATACACGCACCAGTTCTACGAGATGGTCGTCTACCAGGTGAAGTCCCGGCAGGTGGTGGGTTATATTAGCACTCCGAAGGGTGCGTTGCAGCAAGTAGCCACAGCTTCCGCGCGTGCGGAGTAGCTTGCGAGCCGTTTGGATTCTGACGAAATAGAAAAGTAGCAAACAGCCGCTCGACCCTTCTATCCTGTTGACAAGGGTAAATCCTGTAGGCCAACGGACTTTGACGGAGCCGTGCGGGGCGGAATTTCTGTATCGCTCCCGGGATTGACGTGCCGGAAGGCGTTCACGAGAGGAGGCGGGGCAAAGAGTTCAGGGTGAATGGCGTAGGCGAGTATCTCAAGGCTCTCTACAATGCGCGGGCCGGGGCGAGCAAAAAAGTGCGAGCCATCCGTGGCAATCACGCGGCCGCGCTTCACCGCCGCCAGCTCCCCGGCGCCTTCGAACGTCATGAATATCGAGCCTTCCAACTCGTTGCGCTCAAGCTCGAACCCGCAGCAAGCGAGCACGATGACTTCCGGGTTGAAATCGAGCACGCGCTTCCACTCCACCCGGGAAGAAGGACGCTGAGGATTGGCTAAATCGTCGCGCCCTCCGGCAATCTCCACCAGTTCCTTCATCCAGTGCCCGCCACAATAAGGCGGGTCCACCCATTCCATGCAAAACACACGCGGGCGCTCGCCAAGCGCCCGGGTCATGTTGCGAACAGCGTCCACGCGCCTCTTTAAAGCTCCGGTCAGCGCTGCTCCCGCACTCTCGGCTCCAATGCCCGCGGCCACCCTGCCAATGATCGCAAAGATATCCTCAAGCGAGGTGGGTTCCAGGTTCAGGACCCGGGGACGAGAAGAGAGCTTTTTCACGGCTTCCTGCACGCGGTCAAACGATACGGCGCAAACGTCACAAAGGCGTTGCGTTAGGATGAGATCGGGTTGGAGGCTTTCAAGGAGCCGAACGTCCAGCTCGTAGAGGGAACCTTCTGTTTCCAGCGTCGAGCTGACGGCGGAGTCGATTTCGCGGCTGGAAGCCCCGGAAGGAACGGCGCTGCGCGTCACTCTCGGAAGGCCCGAGACTTCGGGCGGGTAATCACATTCGTGGCTCACGCCCACGAGCGATTCACCCATTCCGAGCGCGCAAACAATCTCCGTCGCACTGGGAAGCAGGGAACAGATCCGCATGGTTAATCCATCCGCAGCGTCACGACAAAGGATCTCCGTATTTGCTTGGTCCTGCCAATACTGGGATGCTTCGCTTCGCTCGGCATGACGTGCCCGGAGAGTTTTACGTAACCTGCTCCATCAAACGGACCCACAACCAAGAGGTTGCGCAGTTGGCTGGCGAGAAATGGCCGCGCACGTCGCGGGCGGTCGAGCCAACCAGTTAAAAGGTAAATCGAACCTGAAGGTCGATGCGGCGATTCGCCGCCTGGGTGGAGAATGGTCCGCCCGCGAGCGAGTTGGACCGTCCAAAGAGCGGTGAGCCAAGATTGCCCACCGGCGTCCCCAGATTTATGTTGTTAAAGACGTTGTGAACGGAAATTCCGAAAGTGAGGTTGTACTTGGTATTCTCTGGATTTCCCCACCAACTCGGATGGCCTCCACCGCCGCTGAGGCCCCGGCCTCCCAACCCCTGGCTGTGGTGATAAAAACCGCCGCCGCCGCCATTTCCATGATCTTCTTTCTTGCCGAAGCCGAAGGTCTTTTCCAGATGGAAATTGAAGGTGAATGCCGAAGGGCCGGTGAGGTAATTGACCGGAATGAGGGGCGTGCCGAGCGCCGGATCGATGTTGAAAGTGCCCACGGAGGTCGCCAAAATATTGGGCCCGGTTGTGCCAGGCGGCACCAGGGCGGGCCGCTGGTTGAAGACGGAGCTTCCGATCAGGTCCTGCCCCAGCGTGACGTTGTAGGGAGTACCTGAGTTTGCG
>JASHTR010000577.1 GCA_030040455.1 Terriglobia bacterium
TCCGGGCGTCACGATCACTCAATCGATTGCCAATGCAGAGGCTGAGCCCGATTATGTTTTCGGACAGAATGTGTTCCCGCCTATTACCATGGCTCCCCTAACGTCTCAGTTCGCTCAAAACGTGACGGGGACGATCTTTGACCTGTCAACTCAGGAACGAACTCCCTATGTCGAGCAGTGGAACTTTAGTGCCGAACACATGTTTACCAAGCGTTACCTGATAAGCCTCAGCTATTTGGGAAATGAAGGTCATTTCCTTAACGAGCGGTGGAACGCGAATGATTGTTCCGTGCCGAATTCTTTAGTGTGTGATCCATCGGTCATCCGGTTTCCACAGTATCCATACGTTCTGTACGCCGCAAACGCGGCGAATTCCAATTATCAAGCGCTGGTTGTCAAGTTCCAGCGGCAGTTTTCCGACGGCTTAAGCGTGTTAGCCAACTATACGTGGTCAAAAGTTCTCACCGACAGTATGGAAGCGGGAGGCGCCAGTACGCTCAACCAGATGGCGGATTGCCGAAAGTGCGATGAAGGCCTGGGGGCGTATAATGTGCCGCAGGCGCTGGTGGTCAGCACCGTGTGGAATTTGCCGATCGGTCGTGGAGCCAAGTTCCTACGCAACGTCAACCCGATGCTGAATACTGCTCTGGGAGGCTGGGGAGTGGACTTCATTGCCACATTTCAAGAGGGTAACCCATTCGAAGTGACGGCTCCAGCCGTTTCGGGAGACCAATTTTCAGATTACCGGGCCAACCGCCTCTGCAATGGTAGGACTGAACTGAGCAATACAAACCTGAGAACCAATGATTTTTATTGGCTCGCACCCCAGTGCTTCGCGCAGCCGGCTCCCGGATTCTTTGGTGATTCGGGGTTCAACATCCTCACCGGCCCGGGAATTAATAACTGGGACGCTGCGATTCATAAGAGCTTTGCCATTCACGAATCGGCCCAGTTGCAGTTCCGCGCTGAATTTTTTAATGCCTGGAATCACGCGCAATTTGCAAATCCTCAAAGCAGCGTAACAAGTGGCACCTTCGGCCAGGTGAACAGTACCCAGGAACCCGCGCGCGAAATACAGTTTGCATTGAAACTGCTCTGGTAAGAAGATTGAAACTCATCGGCCCGATGGGCTTCTTCGCCTCGTTGATCGGCCGAGCGGGCAGGCACCACAGCGCGGCGTGGTAGGTTGCTGGAAAAACCTTTGCAACGCGTCGTTCCGGGAGCGGGGAATCTCGTAAGGCCCTTGATCTTCAGGGCGAGATTCCTCCCTGCGCTCGGAATGGTCCAGCCCCGAAATGTTTTTTATACTGAGCGACATAAGTCCGCGACGTTCGATCGCTGTAGCGCCGGTCTGCGACCGGCGAATTTCGCCGCTCATAGTGCGGCGCTACAACAAAATAGCCGGCGCGGACTTATGTCGTTGTGTATAGTAACGGGAGTGCCTGGCGGAAGAGAACTCTGGAAAGGTGTGGATTCATCGGGAGAGACGTAGCTCATGGATAATTCGAGGACTCCTCATCAGCGACCCTTCGCTTCAACGCGGAGAGATTTCCTGAGAGGTACGGTTGCGGCAACGGCGCTTCCGGCGTTGTCTGCAGACGCCCTTCACGGGGATCGAGAATCCCGCCGCCGAAAGCAAGAACACCCGAACGTCGTCATCCTGCATGCGGACCAGTTCCGGTGGGATGCCTTGGGAGCTTATGGTCTTAACCCGACGGGTCTTACTCCAAACCTTGATGCGGTGGCACGGCGTGGGACCCTTTTCAGGAACGCGATCACCAATCAGCCTGTCTGTGCTCCTTCGCGAGCCTGTCTAATGACGGGCCAATACCCAGCCCGGCATGGCGTCTGGAGAAATGGTCCTGGGCTTGCGCCCGATGCCCCAACCATTGCCACAGCCTTTCGCCAAGCTGGTTACACGACAAACTATATTGGCAAGTGGCACTTGGCGCCCCGCACCATGGGTCCGGTAACGCCTGAATATCGGGGCGGGTTCCTCGACCTTTGGGAAGCCTCGAACGTGCTTGAGTTCACCTCGCATCCTTATGCGGGCAACCTTTATGATGCAAACGGAAAAGAGATCCACTTTTCCGATATATACCGCGTAGATTTTCTCACCGAGCTTGCGGTCCGCTTCCTCCGCCAAAAACCACAACAGCCTTTTCTACTGGTTGTGGCAAACATCGAACCGCACTTCCAAAACGATTGGAACCGGTTTGTGGCGCCCAACGGCTACGCGGCTCGCTACGCCAACCCCTTTGTGCCACAAGACCTTCGCTTTTTCCCGGGAGATTGGCAAAGCCAATTGCCAGACTATTACGGCTGCATCGCAAAGATCGATGAGGCGGCTGGAACCATTCTGAAAACGTTGGCGGAGGAAGGCATGGAAGAAAACACCATCTTCGGCTTCGCCAGCGATCATGGCTGTCATTTCAGAACCCGAAACACCGAATACAAACGAAGCCCGCACGAGAGCTCCATCCACGTTCCCCTGGTGATTCAGGGACCCGGATTTAATCGGTCGCAGGTAATATCCCAGCTTGTGAGTATGGTGGACATTGCGCCGACCCTATTGGAAGCGGCAGGAGTTCCGATTCCAGGCACAATGCAGGGAAAGAGTGCGATGCCGCTCGTAGAAGGGAGAGCGGAGGGATGGCGCAACGAAGTTTTCATTCAGATGTCCGAATTCGTTGTGGGCCGCGCGCTCCGAACTGAACAGTGGACCTATGCAGTCGCTGCAACCAACCGTAAAGGAGAAATTCCTTCTCCACGAGGCGATCGGTACACGGAACATCAAACGCCCAACCTGACGGGCGGATCCACCATCGCTCCTTACAGTGATCGGTATGTTGAATATCAGTTGTATGATCTATTCTCCGATCCACATCAGCTCGTCAACCTCACAGGGCGAGACGAAAGTCTGAGAGTGGCTGCCGAGCTTCGCGAGCGTCTAAAGGTTCGTATGGCGGACGCTGGAGATCACCCGGCAGAAATCGGACCGCCCATATTTCCATATCCATAAGGTTCATTCTCAACCTTTGCGGCGGGACAACCGGCGAAGAAAAATCATGCCTGTGACGCGTCTAAGAAACTTAGCCTGCACCTTTGCGCTGATGCTCGCCTTGCTGGCGGCTCCTGCGATGTCGTCAGCTCCTTCCCAAGCGCCCCCGGACCTTCTCCATCACCTTTGGAGCGCCTATTGGATTACCTGTCCCGGGGCACCGGAGCGCGGATTTGGCGTTTACTTTTTCCGAAAAGCTTTTGAGCTGGATCAAGCGCCGGAGCATTTTGTGATCCACACCAGCGCAGACGACCGTTACCAGCTCTACGTCAATGGAACGCGGGTTCTTCTGGGGCCTGCGAAGGGCGACCTCTTTCACTGGCGTTTTGAGACGCTCGATATCGCTGCGGACCTCCACCCCGGCACGAACGAGCTGGCCGCCGTCGTCTGGAATTTCGCCAGCCAGGCGCCGATGGCGCAGATGACCAACGAAACCGGCTTTCTTCTCCAAGGCGATGGCGATGCCAACGCTGTGGATACAAACAGCACGTGGAAAGTGCTGCGCGGTCGCGCCTTCCAAATGATTCCCGTCGGCGACCAGACGCATCATGCGTACACCGTGGTTGGACCGGGGGAAAGAATCGACGCGTCGCTCTATCCCTGGGGCTGGCGACAAACCCGCTACGATGATTCCGCCTGGCAGCTCGCCGAGCAACTCACTCCTGCCGCGCCGCGAGGCATCCAAGACACGCCCTCGCGATGGATGCTGGTCCAGCGTCGAATCCCACCCATGGAGGCACACGTTGAGCGCCTGGTCCGCATCCGCCGTTATAGCGGACCGCCCGGATCGCATCCGACGGATGGCTTCCTCAATGGAACCGCTCCCCTTCAAATTCCCGCCCATTCCGAAGTGAGGCTGCTTCTCGATCAGACCTATGAAACTACGGCGTATCCCGAGCTTTTGACGAGCGGCGGCCGGGGTGCCGTCATCACATTGACCTATGCTGAAGCTCTCTTCGACGCGCATCACGAAAAAGGCAATCGGAATGAAATTGAAGGTAAGCATATTGAGGGCTACAAGGATATCTTCGTGTCCGACGGCGGCGCTCACCGTCTCTTTCGCCCGCTTTGGTGGCGCGCTTACCGTTACATCCAGATCGACGCGACCACTTTCCGAGAGCCGCTTATCCTTGAGGACTTTCGGGGGGAATTTACGGCCTATCCGTTTGTGCGTCGCGCGCAATTCGAAAGCAACGACCCTTCCCTTGAAAAAATCATGCAAGTGGGGTGGCGAACGGCGCGACTATGCGCGCACGAAACCTACATGGACTGCCCCTACTACGAGCAGCTTCAATACGCAGGCGATACACGCATCCAGGCGCTTATTTCGCTTTACATGACGGGCGACGACCGGCTGGTAAAGAACGCGATTGGATTACTCAACGACTCGCGCACCTCGGAGGGACTCACGCAAAGCCGCTATCCTTCTTTTCTCGCGCAATACATTCCGCCCTTCTCGCTTTACTGGATCGGGATGATGCACGACCTCTGGTGGTATCACGGCGGTGTGGATTTTCTGCGTTCGTTTCTCGTCAATATGCGGGGAGTGCTAGCGTGGTATGAAGCGCGGCTTCTCCCCTCAGGAATGCTGGGAAAGGTGCCGTGGTGGGATTTTGTGGATTGGACGCCGGAATGGAAGTCTGGCGTTCCACCCCAGGAAGCAAACGGCCAGTCGTCGATTCTCAGCCTCGAGCTTGCCGCTGGCTTGGAAGAAGCCGCAGACCTGGAGTCCGCTTTCGGAAGTCATGCTGAGGCGCTGCATGACCGGGAGCTGGCTACCCGCATCAACCAGGAAGTCTATCGCTCCTGCTGGGATCCACACCGCGGCTTGCTGGCCGACACTCCGGCGCGCCAGCACTTCAGCCAGCACGCAGACATCCTTGGCGTGCTCGCGGGCGCGATCCCGCTCCCCAAACAACGGAAGACGATGGAAAAAGTGCTCAGCGACTCATCGTTGACCCAATGCTCGTATTATTTCCGCTTTTATCTCTTCCGCGCTATGGAAATGGCAGGGCTTGGAAATGAACTCGTCGCTCAACTCGGGCCGTGGCGGCACATGCTTGAGCTGGGGCTTACCACGTTCGCCGAAACGCCCGAGCCCACGCGGTCCGATTGCCACGCCTGGAGCGCTCACCCGGACTTCGATCTGCTGGCAATGGTGGCTGGCATCGAGCCGGCCGCGCCAGGGTTCCGCGAGGTGGCGATCCGGCCTCACCTCGGGCCGCTGACGATGCTTCGGGCCTCCATGCCCGTCCCTCAAGGCAAGATCGAGGTGAGTTATCATCGCGATC
>JASHTR010000578.1 GCA_030040455.1 Terriglobia bacterium
AAATAACGTGTGCAATTCGCTGATGATGCTGGCGGCCAAGCTCGGGCTTTCCATGAGCGTGGCAACACCGGCTGGATTTGAACCCAAGCCGTGGCTCGTGGAGGAGGCTCAGGCATGCGCCAGGACCACGGGCGCGTGCTTGCGGTTTTTTCACCATCCGGAGGAGGCCGTGGCGGGCGCGCAGGCGGTTTATACCGACGTTTGGGCGGGCATGGGCCAGGAATATGCCGCGCACATGCGCTCGCAGGTGTTTGCACCATTCCAGGTGACCGAAGATTTGATGTCCCTGGCCGCGCCGGATGCGGTCTTTATGCATTGCCTTCCGGCCCATCGCGGCCAGGAGGTTGAGGACGCGGTGATTGACTCGCGCCGGTCGGTTGTCTACGATCAGGCTGAAAACCGGCTGCACGTGCAAAAAGCCATCCTTATTCTGCTGTTGCAGAACGGCCGCGCCTGGCCCAATATAAAGAGATGATTCGCAAAGCGGAATTGCGGGACGTGCCCGTGATTTTTGAAATGATCAATCACTATGCGGCAGAGAAGATCATGCTCCCGCGTCCGCTGACGGATCTCTACGAGTCCGTCCGCGAATTTCTCGTCGCCGGGGATGAAGAGGCTCAAGTGGCTGGGTGCGGAGCGCTCAAGTTCTACAATGCTGAGCTTGCCGAGATCCGCTCGCTTTGCGTTGCCCCCGGAACGCAGCATCGCGGCATGGGTCGCGCGCTAACCGAGCGGCTGCTCCTCGAAGCGGAAAGTTACGGTCTTAAAACCGTCTTTGCCTTAACCACTACTCCGGAATTCTTCCTGAAGTGTGGCTTCCGCGAAACCGCGCGCGAGCGTTTCCCCATGAAGGTTTGGCGCGACTGCCTGCGCTGCGACCGCTACTTTCACTGCTCCGAAAAGACCGTTTGTCTGGACCTCCCTCGCCCTGCCCGGCCCGCAAAGACCCAATTGGAACCTGCCGAGGTTTCAGCCTGATAATTAGCGGCATGAAAGCGCTTTACCTTTAACGAAACCATCCTGACCGACTCCCCTGCGGGAATGGCAAAATGGCATTGCGTTGACTGCGCCGTTCAGCATTACTTCGTCCCTGTTCTTCCACAGAGATAGCCACGGCTTTGGATTGACCGAGGGCTTGTCACCCGGGGAAAAAGCTCGCGTGGGAAAATCCCGGCCGCGGCCACTTGCTTCGCCGCGCTGCGCAACCCGTTTATTCTGGCGTGACTTTCACCATAACGACGCCGTGGGTTGGGACGGTGGCTGAAAAGCTGCCTTGGTAGATCCCGAGCGTTCTGTGTTCCCAGAGATCGCGCACTCGGGCCGGCCCGTGGATGCCGATATCGTTGAAGTTCACGGTAATCCGCCCCTCTCCGGTTTCCCGGTTGAATAGGCCCACGGCTCTGCTGCCGTCGGAGAGCGGCTTCATCCAGACTTCAAGCGGCCCTTCTTCCGCAACGCGATGACCCTCGATTCCTTCGGGGTCTTGATCCACGGCGATCACTTCGCGGTTTATCAGTATCGCCAGCGTCTGCGGGCTCATAGTTCTAAGATCGTTCCCAGCCAGGAGCGGCGCCGCCAGGATTGACCACAAGCTCATCTGCAATTTTTCCTCATTTGCCGTCAATGCCCCATTGCCGACTTCAAGAATATCCGGATCGTTCCAGTGGCCGGGGCCCGCGTACTTCTCAAGACCATCCTGATCAAACCCGATATATGCCATGCGGTTATAGTTGTTCTGGTCGTCACCGGCGGTTCGCCACAGGTTCCCGCCCACAGAAGTTCCCCATCGCCATACCTGCTCCCACCCGTACTCGCATAAACTGAAAACAATGGGCCGGCCCGTGCTCTGCAGCGCTTCATACATTTTTCGGTAGGCTGACTGTATTTCGTCCGGCCGATAAACGCCATTCGCGGTGCAATAGTCGTACTTCAGGTAGTCTACGCCCCAGGACGCAAAGGTCCTTGCATCCTGTGCCTCGTGCATGTAGCTGCCCGTGTAAGCCCCGCCGCAGACCCATGGGCCGGGCGTCGAATAGATGCCGAATTTCAACCCCAGGCTGTGGATGTAGTCCCCGAGAGCCTTCATATTCCGGAATTGGGAGTTGGGCAGGATGTTGCCGTGAGCGTCTCGCAGTCCTTCCCAGCCCGCGTCCAGGTTAACATAGCGGTAGCCGGCGGCTTTCATGCCGTTGGTTGCCATCGCATGGGCCTCCGCCCGCACAAGTGCTTCCGTCAGGTTCTTTTCACTGAAAAACGTGCAATCGTTCCAGCCCATCGGCGGTGTAGGTGCCAGCCGGGCATTCTGCGCATGTGCGATTCCCGCCAGCAAGCCAGCGAGCGCAACCAGCAAACAGGAGTAGAAAAATCCTTCGCGCATCGTTTGTCTCATCTTTTAGCCCTCGGTCTTGTTCAAAGCTTCTTACGCGCCCCCCAACTCCTTATTCCGGCGTGACTCTCACCATGACCGCTCCATAGCTCGGAACGGCGGCTGAAAAGCTGCCGCGGTAAATTCCGAGGTCTTTGTGCGCCCATAGATCCCGCACTCGGGCAGGCCCTTGGATGCCGATCTCGCTGAAGTTTACGGATATGCGCGCGTCGCCGCCCTCTTCCCGGTTAAACAAGCCCACAGCCTGGCTGCCGTCAGAGAGCGGTCTCGCCCAGACTGCGAGCTGCCCTTCTTCCGTGACGCGATGGCCCTCGATGCCTTTAGGGTCCTGATCAACGGCGATCACCTCGCGATTTGTCAGTATCGCCAGCGTTTGCCCGGTCATTGTTCGGAGGTCATTCCCTGCTATGAGAGGCGCCGCCAGGATGGCCCAAAGGCTCATCTGCATTTTCTCTTCCACGGGGGTTAAACGCCCATTCCCGATCGCAAGAACGCCCGGATTGTTCCAGTGCCCGGGGCCCGCGTATTTCTCAAGTCCGTCCTGCTCAAACCCGATTGAGCCCATGCGATTATAGTCTTGGTATGTGGGGGGACGCGCCTGCGCGGCGGTTACCCACATGTTCGCGCCCACGGAGCGGCCCCAACGCCACACCTGGTCCAGGTCCGTCTCGTACAAGCTGAAAACGATGGGCCGGCCGGTGCTCCGCAGGGCGTCATACATTTTGCGGTCGGCCGACTGCATCTCCGCCGCCGGGTAAACGAGTTTTGCGCTGCAATAGTCATATTTCAGGTAGTCTACTCCCCAGGCCGCGAACGTCTTTGCGTCCTCGATCTCATGCTGGTAGCTGCCGACGTACCCTCCGCACGTATACGGACCCGGCGAGGAATAGACGCCGAACTTCAGGCCCAGGCTATGAATGTAGTCGCCGAGCTCCTTCATATCAGGAAAACGGGAGTTTGCTTGAATACGGCCGTGCGCATCCCGCAATCCTTCCCAGCCTTCGTCGAGGATGATGTAATGGAAGCCGGCGGCCTTCATGCCATTCGTCGCCATGGCGCGCGCCTCTGCCCGCACCGTGGCGTCATTGGTTATTCGACCGTAATAAGAGCTCCAGCCGTCCCAACCCATCGGCGGAGTGAGCGCCAGCCCTGCCCCCCTCGCATGCCCAATGTCCACTGCCGCGCCAACGAAAACGAGCAGTAAACAGAAGGAAAAAACCCACCCGCGCTTTGTTGGTCTCATTTATTGCTTCCTTTCTCAAAAAGCCTCAGCAGAGAGAGGTAGCCGCGGTCAATTGCCTTTGGGTTGACCGCGGGCTTGCAAAAGCCCACAGTCAGGAAAACATTGGCTGCGGCTTGGCACATCGGCGTCTTTGCGAGAGGCGGTTAACGTTCTTCTCGGGCTTTTGCCGGCTCTTTGCGCGTGTAGAAAATCCCTAAAACGATAAAGCCTGCTCCCAACACGAGGTCCAGAGAGAGCGCTTCCAGCGGGTGGGAGAGAATTCCCGCCACCGCCAGCAGCGATCCCACCCCGATGGTGGAGATCCCGATCGCGCGGACCGGAGACGCTGTGCCTTTCCGCTTCTCCTCCCGGCTGACCGGGAGATCGAATGCCGTAAAGTATCGCCGAATGCGGTCCTGCTCGGCTTCGCTCGCCGGAAAGAAAACAGTGGCAAGCCACATGGCCAGCGCAGTGAGTCCGATATTCACCAGGAGTGAAATCCCTTCAAAAGTATAATTCGCCCATTCCGGCGAGAGGCCTTTCACATGGGGCAGGTACCAGGTCTTGATTCCGAGCGTCACCGCTCCCGTCACGAGCCCCACCACCAGCCCGGCCAGCGCTCCGGTGCGGGTAAGCTTTTTGACCGTCAGACCGGCGAGCAATGGCAACAGGGTGGGAGCGAGCAGCAGGCCAAACACGGTGACCATCAGGTGAAATAAAGATTCCTGGTGGCGGATGGCGACCCACAAGGCGAGAAAGACGGTGACGACGCCGAGCCCCAGCGTGATGAGGCGGCCCACATCAACCAGATGGCTCTCCTCCGCGCGCGGATTCAACAGGCGATGGTAGACGTCCTTCGTCAGCACGCTGGCCATCGAGTTGTAATCGGCGCTGACGGTGGCCATGGTAGCGGAGAACATCGCCGCGATAATGATCCCGATCATGCCTGCTGGCAGCAGTTTGAGCACCACCATGACGTAGACGTCCGCCGTGCGATGCTGAGCTAGAAGGTCAGGCAGGAATTTGCGCGCCAGAAGCGCGGGCACAATCATAACCGGCGCTCCCAGGAAGTTGAGTGCTGCCGCCAGATAACCTGCGCGCGTGGCGGCGCGCTCATCTTCTACGGAATAGTATTTCTGCGCCAGCGCCCAACTGCCGTTGTAACTGATGGCAATTAACAGGAAGAACCCTCCAATATAGATCCAGCCGTAGGGTCCGCCGCTGGGGCGGAGGAAATGGGCTGGCAATCCCGTGAAAGCTTTTCGGATGCCGCCCACCTTCAAAAATGCCAGGGGAAGCAGGAGCAGCATGGCCAGCCCCTTCATCAGGAACTGGACAAAGTCCGTGACGATGAGCGCCCACAGACCGCCCAGAAAGGTATAGGCGATCATCACCACCCCACACCCGATGATGGCCCAATGCAGGTTGAGTCCCACCGCGAGAGATACAAAAAGGCCCGTAGCAAAGACCTTCAGAGCGTCGTCGAAAATTTTCATCGGGATGCCAGCCCAGGCAAAGAGCTGGCGGAGAAGAGCGCTGAAGCGGCTTTCAAGGAATTCGACAGGAGTGATAACGCGGGCGCGCCGCCAGCGGCGCGCGAAGACCAGGCCGCCCAGCACGCACGCGGGCACTGAAGCCCAGAATAGCGTTATAGACACCCAGCCGTAGGAGTAACCCATCTGGGCGTAAGCAATGAATGAAAAAGCGCTGAAGCTTGACATATAATGCGAGATCCCCGCCATCCACCAGCGGACCTGGTGGCCTCCCGCAAAATAGTCCTTGGCGCCGGTGAGCGAAGCGCGGAAGTAGAAGCCCACCCAGAGGACAATAACGAAGTATCCGGCGACGACCACATAATCTGGAAGGGTGAGGTGGAAACTGGTCATAAGGCGCGCGATCCCTGGTGGGCGAGTTCAGAATAGCAGTCCTTTATACCTCTTTGATACCTACATGCCATGCTCTCATTGCTCGGTTGATCTTTCATTTTGGATGCCCCGATCAAAGCCAGCCCTCGCTGGGCGGAAAGAACATTTTGATCTATGCAGGCAATCTATAACCCTGGTCATCAACGCAGAACGGGGGACGGAACAGGAGGGTTCTGCAACATTTGAGCGGGTAGACTTCATTAAGTTTCCGATCCTTGCTATCGATGCCCTCGGCAGGGAGAAGCGCTGCTACATCGCTGCATTAGTATAATCGTGTTTGTTTATTAGCTCATGGTTACCGGGAGGACCTCATGCGTTCTTTGCTTCGCTCGCTGCCGCTATGGATTGTAGCGCTCGTTCTTGTGAGGTCACACGCCCGGGCCTCCGACCCAATGAGGGCGCAGCTCCGCCCTCGCGGAGCGGGGAAAGCGGCGTCCTTACAGGTCCGCTCGGCCACGCTCCGTCCACAGCCGGTCGCATCGGGGTTTGCGAAAATCGGCCCGGTGGCTACAAACCTGTGGACCTTCAACGCTCTCGACATCTACGATCCGAAACTCAAGACCGACGTCTTTTATATTACGTCGTTTAACTCCGCAGGCCTGGGCCAGCTCATTCGCCTTGACTACCGGCGCGACCGCGCCACGGCATGGACGCTGCCGGTGGGGATCGGCTCATGGGGCATTATCGAGGGCCACGACGGCAACATCTATCTGGGTTCGTATAATGGCGGAGAGATTCTCTGCTTCAATCCCCGCACGGAAAAGTGGATTCCGGTTCCACAAGCTCCTCAAGCGTTTCGCAAGAAAGAGTTCATCGTGTGCGACCTCGCCCAGGCTCCCGACGGCGATATTTATTACGGCACCTATCCCGGCTGCCATCTTGTCTGTTACAACCCGCGCACTCAAAAAGTTACTGACCTTGGACGGGCAGCGGACGAGAACTATCTCCGGAACGTTGCTGTCACTCCCGGCGGGACCGTGCTGTGCGGAGTGGGGACACGCCGGAGCCGCGTGCTGACCTATAACCCGGAGACACGCCAGTTTCACGAACTCGAGCCGCCCAAGTACCAGAACTCGGGTGTTTCCACCCGCCCGTTAGTGAGCCGGCATTACGTGGTTCAGCTAGGTTCGAGCCGGGTTCTCGTTTACGACGCGCATACCCTGAAGCTGCTGCACGTCTTTCCGCTTCAGAATGCTTCAGGATTCAACCTCTTTGACGCGGACCACCTGCTCTATCAGGAGAACGGCAAGGCGGTAGAGATCATGAATCTTCGAGACGGGGCCAGGAAAACCTATTACGTATCTTCAGGGAATGTTGCAGACGGCCGCTGGTATATGGCGCGGCAAGGCAACCTGCTGGGTTTGCGCGTTCAGTCGTATATCTACGTCGATGTGAAAAACCGGCGCACGGAGCGTCACCGCATTCCCATTGACGGCTTGGGGCAGAACGTACTGTGGCTGCGCTCCGTGCCGGACGGGCTGATTTATGGAGGTCCGGGGCTTGGCCAGACAATGTTTTCCTACAATCCGCGGACCCACGAGCTGGAGTCCTACGATCAGGTCATTGACCAGGGTGGCGAAATCTATTACGGCGTTCCTCACCGGGGAAGAATCTATACCATTTCCTACGTCGAAGCGACGCTAGCCACGTTCGACCCGTCGCGGCCATGGAACCAAGGGGATCATGCGGATTCAAACCCGCGAACCATCTTGCGCATTCCCGAACAGCAATACCGGCCGGTTGGTGGAATCCACGCTGGTCCGGGAGATAGACTCTACATTGGGACGCAACCCGATTATGGGTTACTGGGAGGCGCGCTTTCCGTGTTCGACCCGGTCACTGAAAAGCTCGAAGTCTACCGCAACATCATTCCGAACGAGGAAATCAGTGCCGTCACAACCGACGATCGCTACGTGTATTGTGGGGCCGACGTTGAGGGTGGCGGAGGCAGCAAGCCTGTGGCGCGCCAGGCCCACTTTTTCGTTTGGGATCCCGAGCTTCACAAGATCGTTTTTGACCACGCCTTGCCCATGTCAGGCGGGTTGGGCGCCATTGCCGCCATCAACGGTCACGCCTACTTCGTCATGCGTGACGAGTTAATGGATTACAACCGCTCAACACGCACGCTCGATTCCATTTATAAATTTTCAAAGCTCCGGCCTGTGCCCCTTGAGAGTTTGCAGGCCGCACGCGATGGCACGCTTTGGGGCATCCTGGGGCGCGAGCTCGCGCACATTGACCCTTCAACACGCAAGGTTACCTTTTTCCCCGAAACCGCTGGGCAGGCAACAAGCGGGCTGACCCTCGGGACGGACGGCACGATCTATTTCGGGAGCCGTACCGACGTTTGGATCTTTCATCCGAAATCGCCCAGCCCGCCGGCGAGCTACAGTGAGTAACAGATTGATTCATTGCTCCATTGAATCAATGAAGGAATAAGCCGATGACCCAATCCGGTTCTAAGGAATAACGGATGAGGGAGAAGCAGGAGCGCCGATTTGCTCAAGGTCGGCGCGGGCCAGCTTGAGCCGCCCGGCGCCGTAATCGTTGACAAAGGATTGAATTTGGAGCACGCGCTTCCAATAAGCGAGGGTGTCGCCGAGGGTGTAGTGGCCGTTGATTGGCCCGTGGATCAACGGATTCATTGGCCGCCCTCCAGCTTCTGCGGGTAAAGACGGATAGTCTCCCGAGGCGTTCTCGTGGTAGAGCGCGTCGCGCGTGCCAAGAAAATAGAACTCGCGGGCCACATCCAGGCAGTAGCGACGGCGCTCTGCCATCGAGGACTTCACCGCTGCCTGTTCATATAAGGCAGCGAGCGGCGAAGCGACAAATTTCTTCATCTCGTCGATCAGTAGGCTGTCGTCGGCGATCGCTTCAGGCAGCACCCGCTGGTTGTAATCATTCATGAGGAAATTTCGCGTTAAAGGCACAACGTGCGCTTCAGGCTCAAAAACCCGGCTCACTCGCACCGGCCCGACATGGCCCGGCTCAAAAACCTCCCAGGTATCAAAATAGCCGTCGTGGCTTGAATCAAAGGCGCGGATCTCGAGGTCTTTTCGGTTGTCCACCAGGTGGCCCACTTCGAGCCAGCTTTCGCTTGCTCCGTAAAGGTGGTAACGCTTGTCGATATCGGAATAGTAAAGCTGGCGCTGACGGGCAGGGCGGGCGGAATATTCACGGCGCATGTTCCAGCGCATCGTCGGACCACCCGTGTTCTGCATCAGTCGCCGCTCATAGATCCAGAATTGCCCTTCCCAGCGGTGAACCCCCCGCGCCTCATCCCAACTGAATCCTGTTTCACGAGCCGGATAGCTCAAGGCCACTTCCAGAGCGTGGTTCCAGTC
>JASHTR010000579.1 GCA_030040455.1 Terriglobia bacterium
GCGGAGGGAAGCCTGCGTGATGCGCTCTCGCTTCTGGACGAAGTGATGGCCGCATTCGGCGAGCGGGTAGAAGAGGCGCAGGTGCGGCAACTTCTGGGCGTCGTTCCGGCCAAGCTGCTGGCCGGGGTCGTCGCAGCGGTCGGTGAAGGCGATTCACGGAAAGCGCTGGAGCAGGTGCACCAGCTTGCCGCAGAGGGATACGATTTCATCAGCTTCTCCGGCGAACTCACACGCTTTATTCGCGACCTGATGGTCGCCCGGAGCTGCGGGGCAGCAAGCCCGCTGCTGCAAGTGCCAGAGGACGAGCGCGCGAGTCTGGCGAAGCTGGCGGAAGCATTCCGCGAGGAAGATCTTACCCGCTTTCTTCAGATCATGCTGCGGACACAGGGCGAAATGCGCTATTCACTCCATCCTCGCTTTCATCTGGAGCTTGCGTTGGCGAAGCTGGCGCACGCGCCGAAGCTTGCGGCACTCGAAAGCCTGCTCGGTCGAATCGAAAAGCAGGACGCCCCGCCGGGCCGGGCCCAGGGAGGAAGCGCAGCAGCGCGACCGGGGGGCTCGAGCGTTTCTCCCCCGCCAGCCAAGGGGCGCGAGTTTTCCTCGGCGCTGGCGGGGAATGAGTTCCCCCCTTCTTCTGCCGGGGCCGCAGCACCTCCAGCTTCCTCCGCGCCCCTCTCTGGCGCGCAAGCGACCCGCGCCCCACGCTTCACCCCAACCGAAAGCCCGCAAGCCGCTGAAGGCGGCGGAGGGGAAGATGCTCGCCTTGCCGCCATCAAGGCCGTTCTCTTCGAGCAATCCAAATTCCTTGCAAGCTGCCTGAATCCGGTAGCAGGCTGGCGATTTGAAGATGGCCGGGTGGAGCTTATCTACGCTCCGGACGGCTCGTGGGCGGCAGACCTGCTCAAGAGTCGCGAGCACCAGGAAAAGCTGCGCGCCGCGTGCGAGAAGGTGCTGGGGCAACCGGTGAGAATCCATGTTACACTGGGCGCGGGGGGTGCGCAGGCCCAGGCGCCGTCTGCTGACGCCCGGGAGCGGGCGCAGCGAAATCCTGCAGTAGCGGAGTTTCAGAAGCGTTTTGACGGTATCTTATTGAGCGTCAAAGACCTGAGGCGGGAGTAAACCATGAAGAATCTGCAGCAGATGCAGCAAATCATGAAGCAGGTGCAGCAGCTCCAGGAGCAACTTCAGAAGCAGCTTGACGAGCTGGTCGTTGAAGCTTCAGCCGGAGGGGGCATGGTGACCGTTAAAATGAACGGCCAGAAGCAATTGGTTTCCGTCCGGATCGATCCAGAGGTATTTGCCTCCAAGGACGGAGAAATGCTTCAGGATTTATTCGTTGCAGCGGTGAATGAAGGCTGCCGCAAAATTGATGAGCAACTCGCCAGCCGCGTGGGGAACATGGCTGGAGGCTTGAATCTCCCCGGCTTGATCTGATCCGAATTGCTATGAGTGTGTTTGCGGGACCGCTTTCGCGGTTGATCGACGAATTGAAGCGGCTCCCGGGAATCGGCCAGAAGTCCGCGCAGCGCATTGCATTTCATATTGAGAGCGCGCCCCGCGAAAACGCCGAGCGGCTCGCGCAGGCTGTTTTGGAAGTGAAGGAGAGAATCGGGCTTTGCAGCCTTTGCAATAACCTCACTGAGCATGACCCGTGTGATTACTGCTCAGACCCCCGCCGCGACCGGTCGGTCATCTGCGTGGTTGAAACCCCCTACAACGTTGTGGGCATCGAGCGCATCCACGAATTTCATGGGCTTTATCACGTTCTGCACGGCGCGCTCTCTCCCCTTCGAGGAATTGGACCCGAACAACTCCGGCTCAAGAACCTGATCGAGCGCCTTAAGGACGGCATCACCGAGATTATCGTGGCCACCAATCCTAACGTCGAGGGCGAGGCCACCGCGGTCTATCTCTCCAAGCTCATCCGGCCTCTTGGCATCAAAGTGACGCGCATTGCCATGGGGATTCCCGTAGGCTCAGAACTGGAGTTTGCCGACGAAGTCACCCTGCTGAAAGCCATGGAAGGCCGCAGAGAAATTTGAAGACCCGTTTTCAAGAATAACTCCGCGACTTAACTTTCTGAGCCTTGGCGCCTTGGCGTGATGCTTCTTGATGGTAGCCAGACTTTTTCACGCCTTCTTACCTTTTCGTGCCTCCGGAAGGTTCATTCACCACCTCAATGGCGTCGATCAGCGGATAATTGACGACGGGCTGGAATCGAATGGCCAGCTTGCCCTGCGCATTGGCTTCGAGATCGTGGAAAGTCTCCACCAGGGCGCGGTCTGCGCCGTGCGCCTCCTTGAAGATATCGAAGTCCCGAAGAACAACGTCGTCGTTGCAGACAACATTGAACACCCGGGAACCCACTCCACCCCCACCCGGCTTTCCTGGACCGAAATACCGCTCGGAGAAGTAGAGCGTCACGCTGTACTTCCCTGGGGCCGCCGGGATGGCATAGTCGAAGTTGCCGTACCGTTCACCTTCAAAAAGCCCGGGGTCCGTGGTTCCGGAGACGGGACTCCGGCGCAATACCATGCGCCCTCCGCGAAAATAAACGTCCGGACTCCAGAGCCGGCCTCTATGGTCGGTATAAGAATCATCCTGGGCGACGAGGCGGACCGGCAGGGTCTCGCCACGCGGCACCGGAACAAGCTTGATGGCATCGACGAACGGGTCCCCGGTCTGGCGAAGAAACCGGATGTGAACGCGGCCGTCGGGCGCGGGAGTAATGTCCTTGAAAACGCGGACGTCCGCAATGAAGTTGCCCCCTGCATCGGCAAAAACATCAAAGAAGTTCAGCAGGATACGGCCGTTCACCTGCACAACAAACAGGCGGCTGGTTTCCCCGCCTCCCAGCAGCGTTCCCGGACCGTAGGTCGTCTCAACGAAATAAAGCCAGAGTTCGTAATTCCCTGGCTTAATAGGGATATTGTAAGAGAATTCCCCCTGGCGGCAGGTCTCAAAAAGCGTCGGGTCGGAAGTGCGGGCGATGAAACGGTCAGGGTTTTGGACAACTTCGCCTCCGGCGAAGTAAGTGTCGCCCTGCCAGGTGTTGCCTGACCGGTCGATGTAGTTCTTCTTGAGGTAACCCGAGATGATGCAGACATGGGGCAATTCTCCCTCGGTGATAGGAAGAGTTGGCGGCTTGGCAGACAACTCCGGCGCTAAGTGCTGAACCGATTCCCATTGGCGCAGGGCAAGAAAGCCAAGAACGATTGCTGCCAGTACGGCACCCATAGCGACGAGAAAACGCGTGGAAGGCACGCGCCGCCCGTATCTCGCCGGGGCGAGGCTGATCTCTTCCCCACGACCAGCGACCGATGGCAGTTCTGCGAACAAGGCCGGGACCCGGGTGGTCTCGGGGCTTTCCAGGGCGTTCGCGCCTTCTTCCCTCCAAATGAACTGCGGCGCGTAATGCCCCGGCTGAAGATTAATCACGATGCGATGATCGATTCCGCCATTTTCGTAATATCTTTTCAACTTCTCTCTCAGCCGGTGCACCTCAACGCGGACAATGGCGCTCGAGGCAGGGTCAAAGTCCGTAGGCCGGCCTAACGCCTCGACGCCCAGGTTGTATTCTTTAAGCTGGTCTGCTTTGCCTTCCCAATACTTCTCGCAAATATAGCGGAGCAGTTTTTCAAGGTTAGGCGACTTCGCCAGAAGGCCTGACGACAAAACCGACTGCAATTCCTCCCTCTCCTTCTGTTCTTTAGGGTAGGTTTCCATCAGGCGGATTCTACCAGCTTGAAACCAACACAACAATACCACCCTATTCAAGACACAACGATCCGCCGCAAAGGCCGGCAGGGCGCCAAAGCGACAACCGCCTGCCAGTCCTCGACAATCCACAATTGCGTTGCGCAAATGACCCATTTTGAGATTTGATCGTACGATACAAAACCGGGCAATAGGGGAAGAAAGGACGTTAGCTGAAAGGAATATCAATTTCCACGTAGCTGCCGGGCTGCGCTGCATTCACGGCAGAGGCTATCTTGCGGACATGACGTTGCACGATGCGCCATTGCGAATTGCCAAGCACGACAATCGCAATGGCGCGGCCCTTCAAATTCTACTGCGTCACCATGTTCTTGTCCGTGGTAATCAGAACCTTGAACCCGGCTTCTTCGGCGGCTTTCATTAACTCGCCATTGACAAGCCGGTCCCACCCCGCATCTTTAGCTTTCGTGACGGTGTGGCCTGTAAGAAACGGAATAAGCGGGACTGGTGTACCGTGGTCAAACAGAATGCGCATCAACGGGCATCTCACGGTTCGCAGAATTGGGCGGATTCGGTGGGTCAAGACTACGGGCCGCGAACTCCAGCACGGCAACAATCTGTTCCCGCGACACGTCGAACCACTCCACGATTTCGTCGATGGTGGCCCCGGATTCGAGGTTTTCGAACACAGTGGCAACCGGCATCCGGGTATCTTTAAACACCCATGCGCCGCTGACTTTGCCTGGGATGCTCTCCACAGCAGGGCATTGGGACCAATCGAGGTTTGCCATGTTCTTACCCTCCTTCCATTGTAGCTTGTTTTTACCATGGTTCGGCAGTGGCGTCACGCGTTGGGAAAAACCCGTGCCGGTTGAACTGCCGATAGGGTTACGGGCGCATGATGGATCATCCGTTGCACAAAGGACCCTATTTGCAAAATGGTGATCACCCTTTACTCGACGCGATCTGCGGCTTTGCCACCGTCCAATACGGGAACTGCGCGATCGGTTAGTTGCGGACGTTTTTGTATTTTTTTGGTGACAAATGTGCCTTTTTGGTGCAGAATCCCGCTTGCTGATTCCAATCGGCTAGCGCGCCTGACGGCTGAAAACGGGCGCCGGCGGAGGAGGTTTGAGATGGTTGTTTTTGCGTTGATGTTGATTGCAAGCGCGGGGATGCTCGCGCCGTTATGGGCGGCGTCGCCCCGTCGCACTACACCAGGCCTTTTGCTGATCGAGAATAAAGGCGAACACACGCTGGGCATTGTCGATCCCGAAGTGGGGAAGATGCTGACGAAGATTACGTTGAGCGGCATCACCGGGCACGAAGTGGCGGCTTCACCCGATGGGCGGTTCGCCTACGCACCGATTTACGGCAACTCAGGAGTTGGATCGCCGGGGACCAACGGACATGCTATCGACGTGATCGATCTTCGGACCCGGCGCGTCGCCCACGTGATTCATCTGAAACCCGTGCGGCCCCATTGCCCTGTCTACGGTCCCGATGGAATGCTCTACGTCACCGCGGAGTTGGCGCACGCCGTCTACGTTATCGATCCCCAAACGCTCAAGCTGGTAGCCTCTATTTCCACGGAGCAGCCCGAGTCGCACATGCTTGCCATCACTCCTGACGGGAAGCGTGGCTACACCGCGAACGTCGGCGCAGGTTCCGTCACCGCGTTGGACCTCGAAACCAGGAAGCCGATTGCCGTGATCCACGTTGCGAAGACAGTACAACGCATCTCCGTTACGCCGGACGGCCGCTGGGTGTTTACTGCGGATCAGACGCATCCTCGCCTGGCGGTGATTGACACGGAGTCCAACAAAGTGACGCGCTGGATTCCGCTGCCCGGCGTTGCCTTTGGCAGCACCGTCACACACGACGGCCGCTGGCTGCTGGCCACGATTCCCAAAATCGATAAAATCGCCGTGATTGATTTGACGTCAATGCAGGTGGTTCGCACGGTGGACGTGCCGAGCGCGCCCCAGGAAATCCTGGTTCGCAGAGACAACGAGGTGGCGTTTATCTCCTGCGATCGCAGCGAGAAAGTGGCTGTATTGAATCTCGGCGACTGGCAGGTTGAAAAGCTCATTTCAGTCGGTCGCACCGACGACGGCATGGCCTGGGCGGCGAGGTAGCCGGTTGCCGGAAAACCATTTTAAGGCGCCGTTCGGAGCCCTTCGTTTGTCATCCTGAGCGAAAACTCCATGAGCCTCCGGCGCACCTCAGTGCATGAAAATAGCTGGATTCCCGCTCACGCGGGAATGACGCCCGGTGTTGCCCCCGCGCAAGCGAGGGCCCATTCGTAGAGGCGTTTATCGGTGTGGATTCTCTCCCAAGCTCACCAGGTTCACAAAGATGCGGTACGCGCCGGGCACGCCTTCCGGCAACTGCCGGTAAAAAGCCAGCGCGTCGTAGATGTAGACGCCTTTGCCGTAACGCGCATAGAGCAGGCCGCCCTTTTGAGGAGGCTGGCCGGGATCGTGGGTTGCAAACAGCGCTTTGTAGCGGGGGTCCCACTTGGTCATAAAGCCGTGGCCGCGTTCTTCCACCCAGTTATCGAAATCATTCACTGTGATTCGGTTGGGCCACGTGAGGGCAGGATTCGCGGAGTCCAGAATCACCACCTTTGAGTCTTCATCCACCACCACCTGGGGGTTGCTGCCGAGCGAGTAAGGGTAAGGTCCGTAGTTGTGGTCGAACTCGGGGGTGTTGTACTGCACGATGAGCACGCCGCCATTTTTCACATACTCGAGCAGCCGCGCGTTGTAGGTCTTCACGTCTTCGCGAGCCGCATAGGCCCTGACGCCCAGAACGACGGCTTCGTATTGCGAAAGGCTGGCGGTCGCGAGACTCGAAATGGTGTGTACTTTAACGCCAAGGTTTTCGAGCGACTGCGCAACGCGGTCGCCCGTCCCCTCGATGTAACCCACGCTCAATCCGCGCGGCACTTTGATGTCTGCGCCGGTCACGCGGCACAACGCCGGTCGATAGAAGTTATAAGGCGGAAGGCCGGCATATCCCACCGTTTCGAACCCTTCCCCGAACGTCTCTCCTTTATAGCCAGCTTCCGCGGCGATCGTCGAGGTCTGCTGCCGCAAATGGCTGGCTCGCACGGTAAAATTGAGGACCTCGTTTTGGCCCTCTCCTGCGGTTGAAAACTGCGCCACGGCGGGAGAAGAACTCCATTCGTCTGGAAGCTTGAGCCTTACGGTTCCTTTAGCCGGACCTTTCACATCACTATGCACCGCGACCGTGAGCGAGAGGGTCCTGGTCTCAAGTGGGATGACCGCCGCGTGGGGCGCCATCCACAGCGAAATCGCCGGGCCGACGACGAGTGGTTGCAAAACTGTTCCCTCGCCGCGCGCGCGCTGGACGGTCTGAACGATCTTTTCGAGCCGTACCGTCGCGCCTTCATACGCGAGCTCAGCTTGAGCGGCGAGCGGGAACGGAGCGAAGGGGAGGCTGAGGTAGTTCTTGTTCAGGATGTCGTAATAGGGCTGCT
>JASHTR010000580.1 GCA_030040455.1 Terriglobia bacterium
AATGAGGCTCAAGTGGTTGCTGCTCAAGCCTCCTTGAAAACTGCCCAGGATGACCTGGCCAAGGAACAGGCCGCTTATGAAATCAATCCGAGGTCCGTCAGCAAGCAGGCCTTGGACGACGCCATCAACGCCGCCGCCGTGGCCAAAGCCAACCTTCTCGTCGCCCAGAAGCAGTATGACCTGATCAAGGCCGGTGCCTGGATTTACGACATCAGAAACCAGGACCGGACGTATCGGGCCCTACGCCACGCCTACTTATCGGGGAGCGCCCTGCTCTCAAAATACACTTTGAGAGCCCCGACTGATGGCATCGTGATGTCGGTCAACGCGGAGGTCGGCGACTATGTCTCTCCACAGGGCGCTTACGACGCCTATACCCAAGGGGACGATCCGGTGTTGATACTGGGAACTCCTCAAACTTCTCTCAACGTCCGTTGCTATGTGGACGAGATCTTGGTGCCACGGCTTTCGGCGATATCCAAAATCAAGGGGGAAATGTCGATTCGCGGCATCAACTACAAAGTTCCTTTGACGTTCGTACGCGAGCAGCCCTTTGTCTCTCCCAAAATCGAGCTTTCGGATGAGCGTGAGGAACGAGTGGACGTCAGGGTTTTGCCGATCATTTTTCGGTTCGATAAACCCAAGAATGTGAATCTTTACCCGGGTGAATTGGTCGATGTCTACATCAGTGAATAGTCCGAGTCAGAAGGCAGTACGCAGTAGGCGGAAGGCGGAAAGCGAAAGGCAGAAAGCAGAAAGCGCCGGACCCAGGCTGACAGCACACATTTCTGCCTATTGCCTTCTGCTTACTGCCTTCTGCTTCTTGGCGGCGTGTCGTATCGGCCCGCAGTACGTGAGACCGCCTGTCGAAGTTCCGGCAGCCTACAAAGAACTTGGTCAGCAAGCTTCGCAAAGCGGATGGAAGAAAGCCGATCCTCAGGACGATATGATTCGAGGCAAGTGGTGGGAAGTCTTCAACGATCCGCAGTTGGATGCGCTGGAGGAACGGGTCGATGTCTCAAACCAGAGTATTGCCTCAGCATCCGCAGCTTTCTTCGGGGCGCGGGCGATGGTCCGGGAAGCGCGGTCGCAGTATTTCCCGACGGTTGAAGGGATCCCCAGCATCTTCAATGAGCGTCCGTCGCCCGCCCAATACGCCGGCCTGCAATCGGCAGGTTTTTCTACTTCGGGGATCACAGTCACTCCATACACAGATTACTCGATGCCGTTTGATGCTTCCTGGGAGCCCGATCTGTGGAGCCGCGTCCGGCTGGCGGTGAGGACGAATTATCTCGCAGCCCAGGTAAGCGCTGCCGACCTCGAGAATATGCGCCTGACGGTCCACGCTGAACTTGCTGTCGATTATTACCAACTCCGCGGGCAGGACGCGCTACAGCAATTATTGGATTCTACCGTCGCCGCCGATCAAGAGACTCTGGACCTCACGCGCGTGCAATACCGGGGCGGAATCGGCACCGACGAAGCCGTTGCTTCGGCAGAAACACAACTACAAGCCACCCAGGCGCAAGACACGAATCTCGGTGTCCTGCGATCTCAGTATGAGCACGCCATTGCAGTTCTCGTTGGTCAGTCGGCATCAACCTTCTATATCCCCGCTGCGCCTCTCCAGGCAAACCGTCCGGCGATTCCCGTGGGGCTTCCTTCCGAACTCCTCGAGCGCCGTCCCGACATTGCCGCGTCTGAGCGCGCCGTGGCCCAGGCTAATGCACAGATCGGTGAGGCCAAGACAGCCTTCTTTCCCAATCTCCTGCTGAGTGCTTCCGGCGGCTTTGGAAACTCTGGAATCCCGAGCTGGTTTTCCTGGCCCGCCCGATTTTGGTCCATGGGACCGGGCTTGACAGAAACCATCTTTGACGCCGGACTGCGCCGGGCAACAGTCCAACAATACCAAGCTGCCCACGATCAGGCCGTGGCGAATTACCGGGAGACCGTATTGACCGCTTTTCAGCAGGTTGAGGACAATCTTGCGTCCTTAAGAATTCTGTCGCGCGACATCCAGCAACAAGAGCTTGCGGCGCAATCCGCCGAGCGGAATCTGCAGGAGGAGATGGTCCGGTACAAAGCCGGACTCGACCCTTATCTAAACGTCCTTACGGCTCAAACCCAGTTGTTGAACGAGCAGCAGACGCTCGTGTCTTTTCGCGAGCAGGATATGGTGGCCAGCGTCCAATTGATTGAGGCCCTCGGCGGCGGCTGGGACGCCTCGCAAATCCCGTCGCCGAGGCAAATAGGAGCCGGAACGCCATCGCTTTCGAATGTCGGCATTCAAGAGCCACAGTAAACTTGCGTGAGGGGCTCCCTCGCACCTCTTCCGAGATCCCAACTCGGGAAGAGCTTTCAGAAGAGAGCCCCGGCAGCGAGAGCCCAGGGTTCGGGCTAGCGATAGAGAAGCGTCCACTTCTCGTAATAGGTATCGACGTGCCCAGTGAGCTCGGCCACTCCGTCTTTGGCAGACACACCGATGTGCTCGGCATGAACGCGCGGGGGCGGCAGTGCTCGGTAGCGTGGCCTATGTTCCCTACCGCTCCGGGGACATCGCGGCTATCCGCATCTCCGACGGCAAGCTGTTCGGGAAAAAACATATCGGAGGCTCCTTCGGCCCCTCGTCGCCGGTCATTGTTGGGGGAACGCTCTACGCCTCGAACGTTTATGGCTGGGCCACTGCCATCCCGTGGGTGAGATTGCAGCGGCGTCAGGGCAATAGTGGTGTTGACCTCCCGGCCAGTCTATGTCCGTTTTTTGCAGAAATCGTGCCGCTAGCTCAGGAACGCACGGATGACTTGCTCGGGGTCGTCGCTTTAGGAGGTTCATGTGCGCAAAGTGGTCATTCTGGACGGAAACTTTGCGGGCATCACCGCAGCATCTTAATAAATACAGCAGTCCAGTCCCGAGTCTTGGCGGAGCATCCCAATTAACATTCCGCTTGAATCAATACGTCTACGTCACCGCGAGTCCCTCGCGCCGCAAATCCCGAGGGCTTCGTCTCTTAGCGAGGAAGGGCGCTCGTCTGCCGCGCAACAGGACGTTCCAATAAAGCCAGGGAAGGCCGTACCTCTTAAGCAGCCACATATCGTAGCGTTCCTGGAATGTATTGATTACCGGGATGCGCGGGGCGGGCTTGCCTGAATAATCGATCTCGCAGAGCACCATGCGCCCATGCCCTGTGACAATGGGGCAGGCGATATAGCCGTCGTACCGGGCCAACGGCCCCTTGCCTCGCATGACAGAAAGGAGGTTGGCGGCGACCACCGGCGCCTGATGCGTAGCCGCAGCACCCGTCTTGGCATTAGGAGTACCCGCCACATCGCCTAGCGCAAATACATTGGGATAATTCGCGTGCTGGAGCGTGTATTTGTCCACTCTGACCCAACCCTCCTGAGGCTTATCAGGATCGGCCAGGGGGCTCTGCCGAATAAAATCCGGGGCGGTTTGCGGCGGAACAGCATGCAGCATGTCGTAAGGGATAGTGATCCGCTGTTCCCCCTGGTCACTCCTCAGTGCGAAGACTGCTTCTCTCTTCTCCGAATTGACTGCGACCAATTCGTGATTGAACCGTGAATCGACGCCATAGCGCGCGAGCACCTGGTTCAGCACTGCCGCGTACTCCTTCACGCCGTATATGGATGGGGTGGCGGATCCGTAAATCACGCTCGTGTGGCGCAGAATATCCTTCCGCCGGAAATAATCAGCGGCCAGATACATGATCTTCTGCGGAGCCCCGGGGCACTTGATCGGAGTTCCCGGCATATGGAATAGGGCCGTGCCGCCTTTGAAATTGCGAATCAAATCCCATGTTTTGGGCGCAAGTTCGTAAGCGTAGTTGCTAGACGCGTTGCCCCTGTCGATCGCTTCTTTCAGACCCGGGATAGCATCCCAATTGAGCTGCACTCCCGGCGCGACAACCAGAAAGTCATAGCTCACGTGAGTCCCTGAATGTGTTGTGAGACGCTGCCGGCCAGGATCAAGCTCCACGACGTGCTCCTGGATCCAGAAAACGCCTCCGGGAATGTAGCCTGCCTCCTGGCGGACGCTGGCTTCCTTAGGCACAAACCCTCCGCCAACGAGAGTCCAGAGGGGCTGGTAGAAATGATGGCGAGAAGGTTCTACGAGAGCAATGTCCTGCTCTCCTGCACGTCGAAGAAGGTTTGCTGTAATAATGCCCGCCGTTCCGCCGCCAATAATGACGATCCGGTGGTGGCAGTTTTGTTTCTTTGCGTGTTCGATCATGACGATCCTCCTCTATGATTTGGTTCTTTGGCATGAATGAAAATCCGCACGTGCAGCACAACGGCGCACGGCCTACGAGGAAGCTGAAGATTCTCGAACTTGAAAGAAGTCAGGCAGAGGGACTTAGCTCACCCGCGGGCCTAGAAGGTAGGACAACAACACCCAGACATTTTGGGACGTAAGCCTAGCATTAGAAAGAGTATAACACCGTGAAAAGTCGGCATGGCAATCAATTTCCCCTTATGCAAAGGACCGAAATGAAGCGCTCAATGGTTGTGCGCTTTCGAGAGCGAGACCCAGCCTGTCCGGCCCTTTCGAACTTCGCCTCAGCATCCAGTTTCGTTTCGCCCGGAGATTTACACTCTGAAAGGCTCGTACCCTTTGGCCGGAGAGGACGCAGCGTCTTCTTCAACCCAGCTCTTCGGCTGATAGATGCAGCAGGGATCTTCGGAAAAGGGATCGCCCGTCGAGGCGTAAGCTCGTGCCCGCGAACCGCCGCAGATTTCACGAAATTCGCACAATCCGCACTTCCCTTTGAGGTTATTCGCGTCGCGCAGCGCCACAAACAGGGGCGACACTTGATAGATTTTGGCCAGGGGCTGTTTCCGGATGTTACCTCCCGAAAGGGGCAGAAACCCGCTGGGATAGACCTCGCCGACGTGAGAGATAAAGACGAAGCCTTTCGCCTCATTGATGCCTTTCACGGCGCGTGGGATTCCATCCGGGCCGGGCTGGGCGATGACTGGCGACTTCAGCCAGAGGGGACCGCGAACATGAGACGACGCCTTGGGGTTGGTGCGTCTTTCAAGTGTCCTCCTCTGAACGAAATACCGCCGGTAGTGCATGGCCTCGGTAGTTTTCACGTCGAAGCTCACGCGGCCGGAGAAGTCGTATAGCCTGGCAAACAGTTGCTCGAACTCTTCCGCCGAGAGAAGGTCTTGAGCTTTGCCGCGCCCAGTGGGAACCAAAAAGAAAACGCTCCACAAAACAACTCCCAGGGTTTCCACAAGGCTGGCCAAGGCATCGAAATCGCGGACATTATGACGGCTCATCGTGGAATTGACTTGTACGGGCAGACCTATCTCCCTCGCCCAGCGGATAGCCTGATGGGTGTGCGCGTAGGAACCCGGGGCACCACGAAAGCGATCGTGAACGTCCGGCGTTGAGCCGTCGAGGCTGAGGGCCAGTCGCGCCAGCCCTCGGGCCTTAAATTCTGCCAGTACCCAGCGCGTTAACAGAGGAGTAGCGCTCGGAGACATGGAGACTCGCACTCCAAGCTTCGTCCCATATTCGACCAAGTGATCAATGTCCGGCCGCTTGAGCGGATCTCCACCGGTCAGCACAAAAACGGGTATGTCCAATTCTCGAACTTGCCGGATCAGAGATTCGCCCTCCGCGGTCGAAAGCTCCAGCGGTGAACGCTGCGGTTGTGCGCACGCCCGGCAATGGACACAGGCGAGATCGCAGGCCTGCGTGACCTCCCAAATAGCGATGAATGGGCGGTCGTCCGGCTGGGTTCCCGCGGTGGCGTTGGATTCTCTGGACTGTTCCATAGCGATCAACGGCCGGTCATCCTGGTGTACCCGTTTCGTTCTACCGTACTATTGTCCTGTGGTATAGCGAGAATTGCTGTGACTTGAGTCACACCCGCCTCGCGAAGGGCGAAGGCGTCTCTCCCACGGGTTCTCTGCCGAGATTTTAGTCATAGCGTTGGCTCGGAAGAACGACAAGGATGGAACCAGGAAGCATACGAGAAGCATGGGTGCGGCAACGAGAATTTTGCGACGAGAGCATGAGGCTCTTCGTAAGATGCTGGAATTCACGAAGGACGCAGCAGACCGAATGCATCGGTGCGAAAGTGTTCACCCCGAAGTACTCGGCAGAGTCGTAGAATTCTTTCGAGTATTTATGGAGGGCTGTCTGCTTATTAAGGAAGAGGATTTTCTGCTCCCGGTGCTTGAAAGAAGAGGCCTTTCGCGGCACGATGAACCGATCGCATTGATGCTGATCGATCACGCGTGCGGGCGGCAATTGATTAGAGAAATGGAGGAGGCGTTGGCTGCTTATGAGGATGCGAGCAGAGAGACGGGCATGAAGCAGCCTGCCTTGGCGTCAGACTTCGTCGATCTTATGCGTGCCCACCTCAACGAAGAGGAAGAGGTCCTTTTTATGATGGCAGACAGCTTCCTGCAGCCGAACGAACAAGCCGACCCCCCGCAAGATACGAATGCCACCAGTGTTCCTGCGGGCAACAAGCCTGACCGCATCAGGATGGAGCGGCGATTGGCGCGGAAGGCGTGGTAGCCGCCGTTAGGCGCGGAACGGGCATTTCAGTTTTCGTCGCTTCCCTCACAGTCTTCAGTTATGCACAAGAAGTTCCTGTTACCAAATGCCCACGATACCGGCATACACGCCCAATCCGGCAGTGAACAGCACAACTAAACCGACCAGGCAGGCATACCATCCTTTCAGTCGCCATCTTTCCGGCAGCGCCTTGAGCGCCAGTAGGTATAAAAACCCCAAGACGAGGGGCAACAGCAAGGCGTTCATCACGTTCACGCCGACCGCCAGTTTCACCAAGTTGACACCCGAAAGCACGGTGCCCGCCCCAATAAGCAGGCCGACCACATAAACGCCGTAAAACCACGGCGCTTCAAACGGACGATGCGCCAACGAGCGTTTGTAGCCGATCACTTCCCCCAATCCCCAGGCTGCCGTCAGGGAAACGACGATAGTCGCCACCAACGCCGCTCCCAACATGCCCAATGCAAAAATCACCTTGCCCCAAAACGAGCCGAGGAAAGGAGTCAAAGTACCTGCAATCTGTTGCACGGTCTCCAATGGCGCATTGGGATTTTTCGTCCCTATGGTGGTCGCCGTTAGAATCAAAATTGCCGCCATGATAGCTTGGGTGGCAAAAGCTCCGGCAAAGGTATCCCAGCGAGCTGGTTTGATATGGGAAATGTCCAGCCCTTTGTCCACCACGGCGGATTGTTGATAGAACACCATCCACGGCATAATGACTGCCCCGACGTTGCCGGCCAGCAGGAATAGATACTGTCGGTTACCTAGCGCTATGTGTGTCATGCCTTGTAGCATCGCCGTTCCGCTGGGATGCGAGACAAAAGCAACCGCCACAAACGCCAGTTCAAACAGGCCGATTGACAACGCCGCCATTTCCACCTGCTGGTAAGTGCCGGTGACCACCACCGTTACCAGGAAAAACACCATGAACGAAATGCTTATCCACGGCGAAATGCCAAAAAGCTGTCCCACGCCGGCAATGCCAGAAAATTCGGTCAGCATCGCGCCCACACAGGAGACGAGCAAGGTGCTCGCCGAAAGCCACGCCCAGCCTTTGCCAAAATGCTCGGCAATCAATTCCCCGTGTCCTTTGCGCGTGGCCAGACCCAGCCGAACGGTTAATTCCTGCACCACGCAAAGAGCCGGAATAAGCAGCAGTTGCAACAGCAGCAAGCGATAGCCCCATTGCGCGCCGCTTTGCGCCGCGACAATGGCACTGCCAGCGTCGGTGTCGGCCAGCATCACCACTAATCCAGGGCCGCATACGACCAGCGCAAGTTTCCAGAATGGAATCGACGGCACGGTCAGTGTCTTCACTAGTGGTTTTTCCATTGCCAGGGGGTTCCAGTCTCGTTCGTTTCCGCGAGCATATGCGCTTGTTTCATGCCGAAGTACAATTGCAGCTTTCTTGAAACCCGGCTCCCGGTGGGGCCCTATTATTGTCCTGTGGTACGGAAATGGTTCGCTGTGACTTGAGTCACACCCGCCTCGCGAAGGGCGAAG
>JASHTR010000581.1 GCA_030040455.1 Terriglobia bacterium
GGAACTTCAACGGGATAAACGTTTGGAAGCCGTGCGTCTCATCCTGAAGCTTTCGTAATTGCAGCAAGTGATCAACCCGGTCTTCATCGCTTTCGATGTGGCCGTAAAGCATGGTTGCCGTCGAATGCAACCCCATCTGATGCGCCGTGCGGTGTACCTTCAGCCACATATAGGCTCCGATCTTGTGATCGCAAACCTTGCGCCGGGTTCGAGGCGCGAATATTTCCGCCCCGCCACCGGGCAGCGACCCGAGGCCGGCCGCTTTCAGCGTTTCCAGGATTTCTTTGACGCTTCGCCGCGTGATGTGAGAATAGTAGGCAATTTCAACCGCAGTAAACGCTTTGAGGTGGACGGCGGGGAAGCGTTCTTTGAGGCCACGAATCAGGTCCACGTAATATTCGAAAGGGAGATCCGGATGCAGCCCCCCGACAATGTGAAACTCTGTGATCGCCTCCGTCCAGCCGCGCCCGGCAACCCGAAAGGCCTCTTCGAGCGCCATCGTATAAGCGCCGGGCGCCTCAGGCTTCCTTCCGAAAGCGCACAGCCGGCAACTCGCCACGCAGACATTCGTAGGATTGATGTGCCGGTTGACGTTGAAATACGTCCGGTTGCCGTGTAGCTTCTGCCGCACATGGTGAGCAAGATATCCAATCGTCAAGAGATCGTTCGAGCGGAAAAGCGCGACCCCATCCTCAAAAGTAAGCCGCTCCCCTGCCATCACCTTGCCTGCAACCGGCTCGAGAGCGGCGTCTTCGATGTGTAGATTCTTCGGGATCATAACTCTTCCATCTCGCGCTTCTTATGTTTAACCCGTTTTTTCCGCCGGTCAGCTTCTATCCGCGCCTCCGGCGCCTGGCCAAGAATCGCGCGCGCCTTCCTTCGGACTTCCTTGGAAGCTTTGAAGGGTTTGAGTGATCGCAGCTTCTTCAAGGTCCGCTCCTAAGCAACATCATAGCGACAAACCGCCACGGGATCGCTGTAATGAATAACTCCTATTCTATCAAATCCAGGAAGGAGCAAAAGCCTCGAAAGACTGGGGTAGAAATGAGACCGGGCCGCTAGCCGATGGCCAGAGCGCTTCCGGGAAAGGTAACGAGCATGGCGAGGGTGTGATCCTGGTTCCAAGGTAGGCCATCTCGCGTTCTTGTGCGGGGCATAATAAAATTAATCCAGCAGCGCAAAACTATGAAGTCTGTGCTGCTCCCGCAAGGTCGGAAAGTCAGTGACGTGGAGACAAAGGGCTTAACAGCCATGCCTGATCCCGTGATAACCACTCTCCCGGCAGAGAAGAGAGCCGAGTCCAGGGACCTGAATGTCTTTGGCGTGAAGGAGACAAGAAGGCTGGCGCTGGGTCATCTCGACCGGATGATCCGCCTGGAGCCGAAGGTGCTGCGGGGTGATCGTCCCCGGGCCGTCCACGATTTCCGCGTGGCAAGCCGCCGCTTTCAGCAAGCGTTCGAGCTGCTCGCGCCTTTCCTGCCACACCCCGAGGCGCGCCGGCTCTGCCGCCGGATCCGGAGATGCCGCAAGGCGCTCTCGCGGGTTCGTGATGCAGACGTCTTCACTCAGTGGGTTGAAAAGCGGCTGGCCCGGAAACGCGTGAGGCGAAGAGAAACATGGAAAGCTCTTCTTGATTATGCGCGCGACCGCCATCAGCGAGCCTGCGAAAGAGCCCTCCGCAAGTTCAGCAAGATGAACCTCGCCGAGGCCTACGTTCACCTGCGGCGGCTTTTGGAGCTATCGCCGGAAGACGAGGCGGTGTTCACCGCTTCGTTAACCGTGGAGAATGACTTTCATAAGCGATTGACGGAAGAACTCGAGCGGGCGTGGAGCCGGTTTAAAGCGCTCTCCGGGCAAGCGATGGATGCGCCCGGCGCGGGAAACATTCATCGGGCGCGGATCGCCGCTAAGAAGGTTCGTTACCTTGTTGAGATGATGCAACAGTTCGAGGTTCCGAAAAGCGAGGAAGCACTCGCGTGGTTGAGGGAGCTCCAGCGGCTTCTTGGACACTGGCACGACTTTGAAATCGCAGAGCAGGTCATGGTGGAAGCCGTCGCGCGCCCTGCATTCGTCCGCGAGCGCTTGGACCTGGCTTCCGACATTCTCCAACTCATCTCCCAAAACCGGAAGGTCAAAGATCGCTTTTGGAATCAATTCTCTGGGATCGCGCTTGCTTCAGAAAGAGGGTTGCGAGCGTCAGCCTGGGTCGAGAGCATTATTACAAGCATGGTGCGTTGAAAGCGCCTTTACTGATGACCGCGCCCTTTGGAGCGCGGCGGCGGCAGCACGCTACCGGACTCCAAGGCTCCCGCATACGTAAGGAAGTGTGGGATGCCTCCACGCCAGCAGAGGCCTGCTCCTTCTAGTTTCTGGTTTCTAGTTTGTCTTTCGTGTTGGATGCCTCCTCGCTAACAGAGGCCTGCTCCCGACCCAAACCGCAGGCGTGGCGTCCACGGAGTGGGTAAACCCCTAACCGGGGTGGCACACACGAGGCAGCTTTTTTGCCATTTTTGCGATTTTAGAGGGTCGCCAAGGATCAATCCGGTTCAGGCGGCTGGCATAGCCGCAACGGCATGCTCCGGGTGTCGCTGGGTCTGCGAGCTCTCCTTCGACCATACCGCGAGGAGCAGAACTTTGCCATTGGGACAAATATGGATGTAAAACACGCGGGAATCGTTTCCAACCTCATAGAAATTTCTGCGGCGACGATCTTCAAACGCAGCGCAACCTTGGCGAAGAAGGCCGCGTAACTCCTCGACCCTTTCCGCAGGGTGGTTCCACATATCCTCAATCACGAATTTTCCATCCAGCTTTAGCCACATAGATCCTCGCTTTCTTCTTGGCATCAATAATCTATACGAGTCTGGGCCGACCAAAGTTTCTTGTTTTTTAGATGCTGCGACTCATTCGTCAACGTGCTTGCGGCGCATCGAGAAAGCTCAGCGACGCGCCAGCGTGGTGGGATGACTGAGCCAGTCTGCAAGCTTCGTCGCCTGCTCGGCACGGAGGTCGATGCAATTGTCGATCGTCTCCAGGGTTCGCCGGAAGGTGCTGCTGGAGGCGGGCGTGGGATGAGCGTCGAAAAACTGCTCGACGTCGTCGCGATGGGTGGCGTCGCAGAAGCCGCGCGTATCGGCGATGAGGTAAGCGCCGCCCCAGGTGGAAAGCTTGGGCTGAATTTCGGTCCAATGAGCCTTGACGAAATCCCACGTCATATCCCTGGCCTCGGGATTGGACATGAGGGCGCCGATGGCCTGAGCGAAGTCCTGCTCGCGCACGGCGGGAGTGAGTGACAATTCAAGCGAGCGCCGGATGAGCGCCGGCTGAGTGAAGCGAGCGAGGGCAAAGAGAAAGTTGTACATCTCATCCGGAGCGGTGGCGGTTCGGCTTCGTTCGAGGAACTGATCGTAGAGCGCGGCGTTCCCGTTTCGCGCCGCAAGGCCCAGCACCGTGCCGACGAGCGAGGGATCAACGGCGGAGCGGTCCTTGAGATATTCGGCGGCCAGCGCGCTGGCTTTGGCCAGCACCTCGGGATCGTCGGCGGTCGATCCGAGCGTTTCAATCACATCCGCGCGCGCAAGCGATGTGCCGGGATCTTCACCCGGCCAAACTTTCCATCCCAACCGCTCGTAGGCAGGGCGGAGCACGCGGCGCACGTAGGCTTGATAGCGGGGGCGGTCCGAGGTATCGACCAAGTCCTGTCCAACCCGGTCCAGCGAGGCGGTGACCTCGCTCATCACCGCGCTCGCGGGATCGTTGCTGAGCCTTCCGGTGACGTTCAGGTAGTCGCCAATCATGATCTTCCCCGTGTGGAGCATCGCGGCCGCGTCAGAGAGCAGTGCAATCCGCTCCTGGGGCAAGAGGGTCTTCTCTGCGGTCTGAGCGATCTCACGAAGCGTGTCCGACTCGTAGGACATCCAGTAATACCCGCGCGCTCCGGCGTTCGCAAAAATCCACGACGAGCAGCCCGGCATATCGAAGGTCTGGCGTTCTTGCGTGAGCAGCACGCACTGCGTGGCGCCTGAAGCGCTCTTCAGGCAGACCGGAACGAGCCAGCGCTCGGGGCTGCCCGCCTCAAACCGCTGGCGATTGAGAAAGTAGCGGCGCTGTTCCAGCGTTACCTGGGTTGCGCTGTTCTCACAGCGCGATCGAACGTCGACCGTCGGCGCGCCGGGCTGGATCACGAAAGTAGGCATGATCCGGTTCGCTACCTTGTGAGTGACTGAAGTTTCTGTGTTCCAGAAATCATGGGCGGAGGCGTTGGACCAGGCATACTTCTCAAGGTAGGCGTGGATGCCCCGGCGGAAAGCCTCCGCTCCCGCGTAAGACTCGATCATGCGCAGGATGGCGGCGGTTTTGTCGTAGGTAATGCCATCGAAGAGTTGGTTGATCTCGGCGGAAGTCTCCGCGTGGGGCGCGCGGATGGCCCGGGTGCTTTCCATAGAATCGAGCGCAAGCGCGCTATAGGTGCTCAGGGCGTTCTGCACGCTCGTATGCCACTCCGGATTTAAGGTGCCCACTGCCTTTTCGCCCATCCAGGTGGCAAAGCCCTCGTTCAGCCAGATGTCGTTCCACCATTCCATCGTCACCAGATCGCCGAACCACTGGTGCGCCATCTCGTGCGCCACCACGTAGGCGACGCGCTGGCGGGCCGCGAGGGAGGCAAAGCGGCTGTCAAGCAGCAGGTCGGCCTCGCGGAACGTAATGGCCGCTGCGTTCTCCATGGCCCCGGCCTCGAAATCGGGGGCGGCAATCAGATCAAGTTTATGGAACTGGTATTTGACTCCAAAGTAGCGCTCGTAGAAAGGAAGCACCTGCTCGGCGGTTTTGAGAGCAAACTGGCCGAACGGCGCCTGGCTTGGAGGCGCGCAAACCCGGATGGGAACGCCGTCTGCCCCACCGCTGAGGCATTTGAATTCCCCGACGAGCATGGCG